>CBDTUV010000050.1:0-12493 GCA_965363575.1 uncultured Pseudorhodobacter sp.
ATTCCAATGCGGGCAAAGACAGCACCACCATCGCGGGCAAAAAGATCAAATAGCTCCGCTTGGGCGTAAGTCGGGGGTCACCGCGACGCAAAGCCTTGGTGCAAAGCCCCCGTGCAAAGCTCAGTGCAAAGCCCCCACGCTCAGCCATAGCCTCCGGCCAAATGCCGGGGCGCATGTCCGTGCATCCAACCATCATCATCCTGCGTAGTGTGGGCGCAACCCGCCGCCGCCGCCCACCATCAGCCCCCCTTGCCCTCATTTTCCCTTTGACAAGCCGCCCCCGCGTCCCTCATCTCCTCATCCGTAACGAGTGTATTTGGGGCCACCATGTCGCAGCGGATTGATGGGTTTGATCTGGTCAAAGCGGTGGCCATCCTCTTTGTGGTGATTGGCCACACGTGGCGCGGGCTGAACACGGCGGGGATGGTCCCCGATGCGGCCTTGTTTGCCCGCATAGATGCCGCGATTTACCTGTTTCACATGCCGGTGTTTTTCTTCTTGTCGGGTCTGTTTTTCTCGGCCCGCCGCCCGCTGTTGGATTTTTTGCGCATTCGCGCCGTGCTCCTTATTTGGCCGATGCTGCTGTGGGGCTGGATCGATGCCGGTCTGAAATCAGCCGTAGGCATTCCGGTTAAAGGCCAGCTGCTCTCGGCAACCGAAGTGTTCTGGTCCGTCTTGCCCCCGGTCGGGATTTTTTGGTTCCTTTACACTCTGTTCATCTTGCATGTGATGGCGTGGGGCCTTGCGCGCCTGCCACGGCCTTTGCAATTGGTCGCGATGGCGGTCCTTGCGGTGGCGGCGCGGGCGGGCTGGATCAATGTCAGCCCGTTTGACAGCCTGTGGAATACCGTCATCTATCTGCCGCCATTCTTTGCGGGCATCGCCTTTGCCATGCTTGCCGGGCATGGTGCCTTGCTGCGCAAAGGGTTGATATTGCCGGGTGTTGTGGCATTTATTGCCGCCGAAACGTTGGTGCTTTCTGGGGCGACAGCGAATACCGTCTGGCTGGCAACGCTTGCCACAACCCTTGCTTGCGCAGGCTTTGTGGTGATCTTTGCAAACCTGCCCGTGGGCGCGCGGATAGCGCCTTGGCTGGTGATGCTGGGGCAATACACCATGCCGATTTACCTGTCGCATGTGATCTTTTCGGCTGCAACGCGGCTGGTTTTGCGCCGCCTTGGGACCGAAGATTTGAACACCCATATGCTGCTGGGCACCCTTGCAGGGGGGCTTGGTCCGCTTGCCTTGCTGTGGTTCGCAAAACATACGGGCCTGTCACGCGCGGTCGGGTTCCAAGCGGTTTAGTTCAGCGACAGCCCAGACAGCGATGCGCGGATCGCTGTTTTGGTATCATCCGAATCCGCCGATACGGCGAGGCCCACCAACGCCCCCGGCGTGCCGCCAAAGGCCCGTTTGTAATCCGCCGCCAGGTTCACGCTTTCCGAAAACTTGCCCGTTCCCGCCGGGCGCAGCAAAACCGTCTTGCCGCGCGGCCCCAGATAAGGACTGGCCAGGATCGTTCCGCGCTTGCGATTATCGCCCCAAACATAGGTCAGCACGCGCGCAGACTCGCTTGTCAGCAGCTTGCGCACGTCGGCTTTTGCCCCCAACGCCTCGGCCTCGGCTTGTGGCAAGAACACGAAATAAAGCGACGCATTGCGATCATCGCCGCCCTTTTTGCCCAAATCGGTCGCAGGCACGGATTGATTGACGGCCCATGACCATTTCGCTGATTTTGCCCCCCACAGCCCCGGCTTTACGCGGGCATAGGCCAAGGATACCGACCCATCCGACGCGATAGACATCGCATTGCCATTGAACCCATATTTATTAGAGGAAAACAGTGAAAACCGCTGCGTGGTCCATGATTTATCAAAGGAAACCCCTTCGGCCGTGGCAGTGGTGGGGGCAAACCCGGTCGTAAACGTTGCGGCCAAAAGCCCGGCGATTAGGATGGAACGTGTCATGCGACCTCTCAAACTTGGGTTTCCCTTGCCTAGCATCCTTGAGCTGTAACAGGGCACACAACTGCTTGAGGCTGGCGTGATCGGCTATAAAACGACCTTGCCACCGTCCAGCCGCACAATCCGGTCCATGCGCCCGGCCAGTTCCATATTGTGGGTGGCAATCAGCGCCGACAGCCCCGTGTCGCGCACCAAATCCATCAGCGTACCAAATACTTGGTCAGATGTGGCGGGATCAAGGTTGCCCGTAGGCTCATCCGCCAACAAAAGGCGGGGGCGATTGGCCAGCGCCCTGCAAAACGCCACCCGCTGCTGCTCACCGCCCGACAAGGCGGCGGGGCGGTGCTGCGCGCGGTGGCCTATGCCGACCTTTTCCAGCAGTTCCAACGCCCGCGCTTGCGCGTCGCTGGGCGAGACACCATTCGCAAGCTGTGGCAATACAATGTTTTCCAACGCGGTGAATTCGGGCAGCAAGTGGTGGAACTGATAGATAAAGCCCACATCGCGCCGCCGCGCATCGGTTCGCGCCCGGTCGGACAGGCCCGCCAAATCGGTGCCATCCAACCGCATCTGGCCACTATCGGCCGTATCCAGCAACCCTGCGATATGCAGTAAGGTGGATTTGCCTGCCCCCGATGGCGCCACCAGCGCCACAACCTCGCCGCGCGCCACTGTCAGGGACGCGCCGCGCAGCACCTGCACCTCGGCCGGTTTGCCCTTGTTATAGGCTTTGGTCACGCCTTCCAGCGACAGCATTACATCACTCATAGCGCAGCGCCTCTACCGGGTTCATCCGGGCTGCACGCCGCGCCGGAAAGATGGTAACGATAAACGACAGACCCAGCGACAGCGACACCGCAGACATCACATCGCCAAATTGCAACTTGGCAGGCAAAGCATAGATCCCACGGATCGACGGGTCCCAAACCCCGCCGCCTGCCACATAGTTCACAAAGCTGAAAATCGGGTCGATATAGATCGCAAAGATACAGCCCAAGGCAACGCCGGCCACGGTGCCAATAATCCCGGTAAACGCACCGCAGATAAAGAATATCCGCAAAATCGAGCCTTCGGTCAGCCCCACCGTGCGCAAAATCCCGATATCGCGGCCTTTGTTTTTCACCAGCATGATCAGCCCCGACACGATGTTCATCGCAGCAATCAGCACCAGCACGGACAAGATCACGAACATCACATTGTCCTCAATATCCAAGGCCCGCAAAAACCCGCCAGAACTGTCACGCCATGTCCAAACATTTGCGTATTGCCCGGCGGCTTTCATGATGTCTATGGTCACATCGTCCACCGCTTCGGGGTTGGTGACCATCACCTCAATCTCATCCGCCAGTCCTTCGCGGTTAAAATACTCTTGCGCGGCGGCCAGTGGCATATAAATCCGTGTGCGATCAATGTCATAGCGGCCAGCGGTGAAGATATAAACCACTTCATAGGCTGACACGCGCGGGCTGGTGCCAAAGGCGGTTTTCACCCCATTGGGCGAGATGAGGCGGATACGGTCGCCCACCGTAACCCCCAACTCGCGCGCAATGCCCGACCCAATCGCGATGCCCTCGTCATAGCGGTCCAGCGCACCGTAAGCATCCGCACCGATGCCAACCCGTGGAATGGCGCGCACATCGTCGCCGCGCATACCGTAGACCTCAACCCCCGAATTTCGGTCGGCCATGGTGGCCATCACTTGGCCGCGCACCATAGGGGCGGCACGCGTTACGCCCGGCACGGTCGCAATATTGGCAGCCACCGCGTCGAAATCTTCAAAGCCACGGATCGTGCGACCATCGGCAGCCTGATGCTGTGCACCGTAGACCGTCACATGCGCATTGGCCCCAAGGATCGTATCGACAAATTCCGCCCGAAACCCGGCGCGCACCGACAGCGTAGCGATCAGCGCAAACACCGCCAAGGTGATGCCGATCAAGCTGATCCATGTCATCACCGACACGCCGCCCTCGGCCCGCTTGGCCCGCAAATAGCGCCAGGCGATCATCCACTCAAACGGCGCAAAGGGGGCGGTACTCACAGGGCAGGCTCCTTAGGGAAAACTTGGTCTAAAACTTGGTCTAAAACTCGGGCGGAAACTGCGGGAAATGCGGTGTAAGGTCAAGCCACGGCTACGTCATCGGGCAAGCACGCCGAAAAACCGCTTGTGGGATGGTAAAAGGTGGGGTGGGCAAAGATGCGAAACCGCCCTGCGACCCCGTAGCGCCTTTGCTGCCCCAAAGGACCGCAGGCACCGATGTTCCCGTACCCCTCAATGCCTTCGCCCCCAATGCCTTCGTTCCCAATGCCAAGGTCGCTAGGACAACCCGTTGCGCCGAGCAGGCCTGCGCCGCCGGAATGGCCAGAGCAGCACAGACAACGCCACACCTACAGCCCCCCAACCGCCTAAAAACCCAATGCCGCCAGCCACAGCACCCGCCGTCGAAAGTGGCATTGCCGGGCGAAAATCGGCCCAGGTCGCGTTGAACGTATCGGGGTCGGCCAAGCGGTGCGGCATCGCAATCCGCTCAACCGGGCTGGCAAGGCGCAGGAATGTCAGGTTGTTCGACAACTGGTCAAACCGGACAAAGGCGTTTTGCATATCCGCCTTACGCGCTGCCAAGAACGCCGTCCCTTGCAGCTGGTCCAAAGCCGCCACGCGGGTCAGGCCATTGGCCCCGGCACTGCGGTCAAAATCAGCGACAACAACCGACAACGCATCGACCTGCCCTGCAAGCCGCTGAATATATTGCTGCGAAAACTCGGGGTATTGCGAAAGGGACGCAGCCCCGGCAAGGCCGCCCGCCAATGTCAGTGCTTTGCCTATCATGCGCGCCTCACTCCTCCGCCGGTTGGTTTAGCGTGGTAAAACTCCCACGCAAACACCCAGTCTTGTCAGGCAGAGTCTCTCAAATCCTGCGCCCTGTCAAAGACGAAAACGGCGCGGCCCCAAGGTCGGGGTCGCGCCGCGCAGTCAAACCAGAAGGATCCGCTTAGATCCCAGCGTAAATCTGAACGATCCGCGCCACGGCATCCTCTGCCGTCATTTCAACGCTTTCGCCTGTACGGCGGCTGGTCAATTCCACCACGCCGTTTTTCAAACCGCGTGGCCCCACGGTGATACGCCACGGCAAACCGATCAGGTCCATCGTTGCAAACTTGGCCCCTGCGCGTTCGTCGCGGTCATCATAAAGCGGGTCCAGCCCTGCCTTTTGCAGCGCTTTGTAAATCCCCTCACAAGCCGCGTTCGTGTCAACATCGCCTTGCTTCAGGTTCACAATCCCGCAATGGAAAGGCGTCACACCTTCGGGCCAGATGATGCCCTTATCGTCATGGCTTGCTTCAATAATCGCGCCGAGCAGCCGCGACACGCCAATCCCGTGGCTGCCCATATGCACAGGCACCTTGCCGCCATCCGGCGTGACCACAGATGCGCCCATCGCATCGGAATACTTGGTGCCGAAATAAAAGATCTGCCCCACCTCAATCCCCCGCGCCGATTTACGACGGTCCTCTGGGATCGCGTCGAATAAGGCCGCCTCATGCGTTTCATCCGTGCGGGCATACAGCGAAGTGAACTCTTCCATCACCGCTTGGCACTGCGCCTTGTCATCATAATCAATATCGCGCGCGCCAAGGCTGATATCGGTCACGGCGCTGTCATAAAACACCTCCGACTCACCGGTTTCGGCCAGCACCAAAAACTCATGCGTATCGTCACCGCCGATGGGGCCAGAATCGGCGCGCATCGGAATGGCCTGCAAGCCCATCCGCTCATATGTCCGCAAATAGCTGACCAAATGGCGGTTATAGGCGTGCAGCGCGTCTTCTTTGGTCAGGTCGAAATTATAGCCGTCTTTCATCAAAAACTCACGCCCGCGCATCACGCCAAAGCGTGGCCGCATCTCATCGCGGAATTTCCACTGGATATGGTACAACGTCAGCGGCAGGTCTTTGTAACTGCCAACATGGGCGCGGAAAATGTCGGTGATCATTTCTTCATTGGTTGGACCGTACAGCATATCGCGGCCCTGACGGTCCTTGATGCGCAGCATTTCTTGACCATAATCATCATAACGCCCGGATTCGCGCCACAAATCGGCGGGCTGCAAGGTGGGCATCAACAAAGGGATATGGCCCGCACGCGCCTGTTCTTCATGCACAATCTGTTCAATGCGCTTCAGCACTTTGAACCCTAGCGGCAACCAAGAATAAATCCCGGCCGCCTGCTGCTTGATCATGCCCGCGCGCAGCATATAGCGGTGGCTGACAATCTGCGCCTCGGCAGGATTTTCTTTCAAAACGGGCAGGAAGTAACGTGTCAGCCGCATAGGGGCACCTTTTTGGGCAAATTCGGTTTGGGATTGTCTAGGCAAAACCACTGGCGCAAGCAAGGGTGGCAGGGCGCTTTGGGCGAATAAACCAAGGCCAAACCTCGCCAAACCCTTGAATTGCGAAGGCCAATGCGCGATGTGTCAAGCGTAGCGCAAGGGGATATCATGGCACTTCCGGTCAAACACCAGCTAACCTATTGGGGCATTGCGACGGCTGTGTTCTTGTTTGCCCTTTGGTCCTTGGGCCAAGTCCTCGCACCCTTTTTGGTGGGTGGGGCCATCGCGTATTTCCTTGATCCCGTGGCCGACAGGCTGCAGCGCTTGGGCCTCAGCCGGGTTGTCGCGACCACATTGATCTCGCTTTCGGTCCTTCTGATCTCCGTCCTGCTGGTGCTGGCCGTGATCCCCTCGCTTGCCTCACAGCTGGCGGCTTTGGTCGAGGCGACACCGACGATTTTCCACAAACTCCAAGCTTTTCTAACCGAGCAATTCCCCGGCCTTTTGGACGAAAACAGCGTCATCCGCCGCACGATTTTGTCCATCGGGGACAATCTGAAAGATTGGGGTACAGAGGCTGCCAAAACCGTGTTTTCCAGCGCTTTGGGTGTGCTGAACGCGATTTTGTTCTTGGTCGTAGTACCTGTGGTCGCGTTTTACCTGTTGTTGGACTGGGACAATATGCTCGCCAAGATTGACGCCTTGTTGCCACGTGACCATGCCCCTGTGGTGCGCGACCTTGCAGGCCGGATTGACCGGGTGCTGGCGGCCTTTGTGCGTGGGCAGCTAAGCGTTTGTATCGCCTTGGGCGCGTTTTATTCGGCGGCCCTGATGTTGGCAGGCTTGGATTTTGGCCTGCTGATCGGGGCGATTGCCGGGGCGATCACCTTTATCCCCTATGTCGGTGCGCTGGTGGGTGGGGCCTTGGCCATCGGCCTTGCGCTGTTCCAGTTCTGGGGCGATTGGGCATCTATTGGCATCGTTGCGGGCATCTTTGCCCTTGGCCAGTTTCTGGAAGGCAATGTGATCACCCCGCGCCTTGTTGGCAATTCGGTTGGCCTGCACCCGGTTTGGCTGCTCTTTGCCCTGTCCGCTTTTGGCTCGGCTTTCGGCTTTGTTGGCATGTTGGTCGCTGTTCCTGTTGCGGCATCGCTTGGCGTGCTGACCCGTTGGGGCATTGATAAATATAAGGAAAGCCTTTTGTACCAAGGCGTTGGCAGCCCAAATCAGGACGAGCTTGAGTGACCACACAGCTTGCCTTTGACCTGCCCCACCGCACCGCACTGGGACGTGAGGATTTTTTCATCTCGGCCACCAATGCGCAGGCCTTGGCAGCCCTTGATGCATGGCAAACCTGGCCGGGCGGCAAGATGGTGCTGACCGGCCCGCCTGCCGCTGGCAAAACCCATTTGGCCCATGTTTGGGCGGCAAGTTCGGGGGCTACCCTGCATCCGGCCCTGTCCCTTGCCAGCGCCGACATCCCGGCCCTTGCAATACTCCCCGCCGTGGTGATTGAAGAGTGCGAAACGCTTGGTCAATCACCCAGCGCCCAACAAGCCTTGTTTCACCTGCACAATATGCTCGCCGCCAAAGGGTCTGCATTGCTGATGACCGCCGCCACCCCGCCGCGCGATTGGGGCCTGACCTTGCCTGATCTGGCCAGCCGCGTGCAGGCCGCCCCGGTGACCCGGATTGATGCCCCCGATGACAGTTTGCTGTCCGCCGTGCTGATCAAACTGTTTGCTGATCGGCAAATCGCGGTCACCCCGGCCTTGATCGCCTATGTCCTGCCACGCATGGACCGCAGCTTTGCCGCCGCCCGCGCGCTGGTCACAGCCCTTGACGCCGCCGCCTTGGCCCGTGGCACAGGCGTTACCCGCGCTTTGGCCGCAACGGTGCTGGACAATCCCTGATCGCCGCGCAAAGCTGTCATATGGTATTCACATTCCTTTTGCATAAGCCAACCCTATGACACAGGCAGATTTCCTCTCCTCCCCCTTCCCGGCCCCGCTGAAACTGCCCGAAGCCGAGGTCAAAGGCCCCCGCCGGTTTTTCAACCGCGAACTCAGCTGGCTCGCCTTCAACTGGCGCGTGCTAGAGGAGGCGTCGAACCACACCGTGCCCTTGCTGGAACGATTGCGGTTCTTGTCAATCTCGGCCACCAATCTGGATGAGTTTTACACCGTCCGCGTGGCAGGCCTGCGCGCGCTGAAACGCAGCGGCAAACCCTCAATTTCGGTCGATGGTCGCAGTGCGGGTGAACAGCTGACCCTAATCAACGACAACGCCCGCCGCCTGCTGCAAACCCAGCAATCCGTGTTCAACAAGCTGAAAAAAGAGATGGACGCCACCGGCATCACCATCGTCAGCCGCTCCAAACTGACCACGCGCGATTTGAAATATCTGGAAAATCACTTTGTGAACAAAGTGTTCCCAATCCTGTCGCCGCTTGCGATTGACCCGGCACATCCGTTTCCCTTCATCCCCAATACGGGCTTTTGCCTTGCCTTGGAACTGGAACGCGCCACAGACAAACGCGCGCTGCTGGCCCTGCTGCCCATCCCGCAGCAAATCACCCGCTTTGTACCCTTGCCCGCCAAGGACGGCGAGAACCGCTTTTTGCTGCTTGAAGATCTGCTTTTGCTGCATCTGGGCATGCTGTTTCCCGGCTATACCGACCGGGGCCATTGCACGTTTCGGGTGCTGCGCGACAGCGACCTAGAGGTCGAGGATGAGGCCGAAGACCTGGTGCGCGAGTTTGAAACTGCCCTGAAACGCCGCAGGCGCGGCGAGGTGATCCGCCTGAAAATCAGCGCCGCCGCCCCCGCCGGTTTGCGCGCCCTGATCATGCAAGAACTGCACGTCACCCATGAAGACGTGGTTGAGGTGCGCGGCTTGCTGGGCTTGGCCGACCTCAAGGAATTGGTGCTCGACAGTCGCAAAGACCTGCAATGGCCCAAATTCACGCCGCGCGTGCCAGAACGTGTGCAAGACCATGAAGGCGATATGTTCGCGGCCATCCGGCAAAAGGATATGCTGCTGCACCACCCCTATGAAACCTTTGACATGGTCATCCGTTTCTTGGAACAGGCCGCTCGCGACCCGGATGTTTTGGCGATCAAGCAAACGCTCTACCGCACCAGCAACGACAGCCCCATCGTCAGCGCGCTGTGCGAGGCAGCCGAGGCCGGCAAATCCGTGACCGCCTTGGTCGAATTGAAAGCCCGCTTTGATGAGGCTGCAAATATCCGCCAATCTCGCCGCCTTGAACGGGCCGGCGCGCATGTGGTCTACGGATTTATGACCCTGAAAACACATGCAAAAATCAGCACCGTTGTGCGGCGTGAGGGCGATCAGCTGGTCACCTACACCCATTACGGCACCGGCAACTACCACCCCATCACCGCCCGCATTTACACCGATCTGTCGTTCTTTACCTGCGATGGTCCTTTGGGGCGCGATGCGTCCAAAGTGTTCAACTACTTGTCCGGCTATGTTCAACCCGAAGGATTGGAAAACCTTGCCATCGCACCCTCTGGCCTGAAACCCCGCCTGCTGGAATTGATCGCGGCCGAAGCGGTGCATGCAAAGGCGGGCCGCCCTGCCGAGATTTGGGGCAAGGTCAATTCCTTGGTCGACCCCGACATCATCGACGCGCTTTATGCCGCGTCATCAGCGGGCGTAAATATCAGCCTTGTGGTGCGCGGCATCTGCGCCCTGCGCCCCGGTATCAAAGGCCTATCTGACAACATCCGCGTGAAATCGGTCGTGGGGCGTTTCTTGGAACATTCTCGCATCGTTTGCTTTGGCAATGGCCATGGACTGCCGTCCAAAAAGGCGCGGGTGTTCTTTTCATCCGCCGATTGGATGGGCCGCAACCTGACCCGCCGGGTGGAAACTTTGGTTGAAGCGCATAACCCCACGGTCAAAGCGCAGATTGTCAGCCAAATCATGGCCGCCAACTTGGCGGATGAGGCGCAAAGCTGGCTTTTGGGGCCCGGCGGCGACTACCACCGCAACCTCAAAGCCCCGGATGGGCAACTTTTCAACTGCCACCGCTTCTTTATGGAAAACCCCTCGCTTTCGGGCCGTGGCACCGCCGGCGCCAAGGATGTCCCGAAACTTGCCCACAGCCGAGACGATACTGCCTCCTAGGACGTTCATCAAAACATTGACCTTTACGCTGCAACGCGGCAAAGTTCGCGCGAAACCACGCAAAGAGACACCGATGGCCATTGCCAAGAAATCTCCCTCCGCCACCGCTTTGACTGAGGATGGTGGCCCCTTTGGCCGCTCGCTCTTTGATGACCCTTCGGTTCGCGCCCTCAGCCGGGTGGGGGTGGTCGATGTTGGCTCCAACTCGGTGCGGATGGTGGTGTTTGACGGTGCCGCCCGCTCGCCTGCCTATTTTTACAATGAAAAGCTGATGGCGGGCTTGGGCAAAGGGCTGGCCGAAACAGGTGTGCTGAACCCCGAAGGCAAGCAACGCGCGCTGATCGCGTTGAAACGTTTTGCGATTTTGGCCCGTGGCATGGGGATTTCTCCTCTTACATGCGTGGCCACCGCAGCGGTACGTGATGCAACCGATGGGCCTGCCTTTGCCGCTCAGGTGCTGGACCAAACCGGGCTAAAGCTGTGGATCATAGACGGCGAAGAAGAGGCGCGGCTGTCTGCCCAAGGCGTGCTTTTGGGTTGGCCCGGTGCGCGCGGCATCGTCTGCGATATCGGCGGCAACTCGATGGAACTGGCGCGCTTGGCCGATGGAAAAGTGGGCAAACGCGCCACCTCGCCCTTGGGTCCATTCCGCCTGCAACAGGTCGAGGGCGGCGTGGAAAAACGCAAAGCGCTGATCGACCGGGTGCTGAAAAAGCTGAAAACCAAGCTGGAACCCGAAAACGACCGCATTTACCTTGTCGGCGGGTCGTGGCGGGTCATCGCCCGCTTGGATATGGAGCGGCGCAATTACCCGCTGACGGTTTTGCACGAATACCGCATGACCCCGCAATCGGCGCTCGATACGCTCGATTGGATTGCCGACAATGACCCCGCCGTTTTGCGCGCCCGTACTGGCACAGGTGCCGAACGCATGGCGTTGGTGCCTTTGGCGGGTGAGGTGTTGCGCGAACTGATCCGCATCTTCAAACCCAAGGAAATCGACATCTCTTCCTACGGGATCCGCGAAGGGTTGCTGTATGAACAAATGCACGAAAAACTCCGGTCGCGTGACCCGTTGATTGAGGCGGCCCGCGCGACTGAGATTACCTCGGCCCGCCTGCCCGGTTTTGGCAAAAAGCTTTATACCTTCCTTTTGCCCTTGTTCAAAACCGCGACCGAGGAAGAAACCCGCCTGATCAAAGCCGCCTGCCTTTTGCACGATACCACATGGCGCGCCCATCCCGACTACCGGGCTGAGGTGTGTTTTGACAATGCCACCCGCGCCAACCTTGGTGGGCTGGACCATCCGGGCCGGGTGTTTTTGGGCCTCGCCCTTCTGCACCGCTATAAAAACAGCCGCACCGGGTCGCGCTTGGAACCTTTGTTCCGGTTGCTGACGGATGAGCAAATCCAAAAGGCCGAGGTGTTGGGCAAGGCCATGCGCTTTGGCGCGATGTTTTCCGCGATTGGCCCCGAAAGTGCGGGTGCCTTGCGCTGGTTGCCCCGCAAACAAGTGCTGGAACTGACGCTGACACCTTTGGGCAAAGACCTGTTTGGTGAAGTGACCCAAGCTCGGTTCAAATCGCTGGCCAGCGCAATGCGCGCCACGCCCGAAGTGATTGAAGGGGCCGCAGATGTTGAGGCTTGATCATCTGGCCGTTTCGGCCACCAGCTTGGCCCAAGGCGTGGATTGGGTGGAACAAGCCCTTGGTGTGGCCCTTGCGCCCGGCGGGGTGCATGCGCTGATGTCCACCCATAACCGGCTTTTGGGCTTGGGCGACATTTACCTTGAGGTGATTGCGATTGACCCCGCCGCCCCTGCGCCCCCGCATCCGCGCTGGTTTGATCTGGATAATTTCACGGGCGCGGCCCGGTTGACCAATTGGATCGTCGCTTGTGATGATCTGGATGCTGCCTTGGCCGCCCTACCCGCAGGCGTTGGCAACCCCACCGATCTGGAACGCGGTGATTTGCGCTGGCGCATGGCCATTCCCCCAGATGGTCGCCTGCCCCACGGCAATGCCCACCCGGCCCTGATCCAAT
>CBDTUV010000051.1:0-12472 GCA_965363575.1 uncultured Pseudorhodobacter sp.
AGGTTTCAATGACTTATGCGCATGAATTAAAGTTCTACATTAATGGCGAATGGGTCGTTCCCTTGGGCAAAGACCGGTTAGGGGTGGAGAACCCGGCCACCGAAGAAATCGTGGCTGAAATAGCGCTGGGGTCGGCGGCTGATGCTGACCGCGCGGTGGCGGCGGCGCGGGCGGCGTTTGGCGGGTTCACCCAAATGCCGGTGGCGGAACGGATTGCGCTGCTGGAACGGATACTCGTGGAATACGACGCGCGGGCCGAGGATTTTGCCCAAGCCATGCGGTTGGAAATGGGCGCGCCGATCACTTGGGCGCGCGAGGCGCAAGTGTGGGCCGGGCAGGTGCATTTGCAAAGCACGATTGCGGCGGCGAAGGCGTTTCATTGGGAGGAAAGCCGGGGCAGCACACAAATCATCCGCGAAGGGATTGGCGTTTGCGCGTTGATTACACCGTGGAATTGGCCCTTGAACCAGATTGTGTGCAAGGTGGCACCAGCGATTGCGGCGGGTTGTACCATGGTGCTGAAACCGTCGGAAATCGCCCCCTTGTCGGGCTTGCTGTGGGCCGAGGTGTGCGATGCGGCGGGCGTACCTGCGGGTGTGTTCAACTTGGTCAACGGCACCGGGCCAGAGGTGGGCGCGCGGCTGTCCAGCCACCCGGATGTGGATATGGTCAGCTTTACCGGGTCGACGCGCGCGGGCGTGCAGGTGGCGCAATCTGCGGCACCGACGGTCAAGCGGGTGGCGCAGGAATTGGGCGGCAAGTCGGCCAATATTATCTTGCCTTCGGCCGATATCGCGGCGGCGGTGGCCCAAGGGGTAGAGGCTTGCATGGCCAACACCGGGCAAAGCTGTGATGCGCCGACGCGGATGTTTATTCCGCGCGGGTCGGAACCTGTGGCCTTTGCAGCCGCCCAAGCGGCTGTGGCCGGTGTGGTGATTGGTGACACGGCGGATGCGGCGGTGACGATGGGGCCGCTGGTGTCGCGCGCGCAATATGACAAGGTGCAAGGGTTGATTGGAAAGGGGATTTCCGAAGGGGCGACGGTTGTCACGGGCGGTCTTGGGCGGCCCGATGGGATGAACCGGGGGCATTACGCACAACCCACCGTGTTTGGCGATGTGACGCCGGGCATGACGGTGGAGCGTGAGGAAATCTTTGGCCCGGTGCTGGTGATCTTGTCTTATGACACGGTGGATCAGGCGGTCACGATGGCGAATGACACGGTGTATGGCTTGGCCGCCTATGTGCAGGGCGATTTGGCTGAGGCACGCGCCGTGGCGCGGCGGCTGCGGGCGGGGCAGGTCAATCTGAACGGGCCTGAATGGGACACCTTCGCGCCCTTTGGCGGTTACAAACAATCGGGCAACGGGCGCGAATATGCCGATTGGGGCATCCATGACTTTTGCGAGGTCAAGGCGATCGTGGGGTACGGGGCATGACGCATTACGGCTATATCGGGCTGGGGAACTTGGGGGCCAATTGTGCGGCTTGTTTGCTGCGGGCGGGGATGCAGGTGACGGTGTTTGACCTGAACGCAGGCTTGGCCGAACGGCTTGTCGCGATGGGGGCGGTGTTGGCCCCAAGTGCGGAGGTGTTGGCAGGGGCAGTGGATCATGTGATTACGTGCTTGCCGTCGCCCGGCGTATCTGAGCGGGTGTTGCGGGGGATTTTGCCTGCCATGCGACCGGGGGCGAGTTGGGTTGAGATGTCGACGCTGGGGCGAGATGATGTGCTGCGGTTGGGGGCTGTCGCGGCGGGTGCGGGCGTGCGGATGATGGAACTGCCGGTGACGGGCGGCGTGCATTTGGCAGCGCAAGGCAAGATTACCATGCTGGCGGGGGGCGATAGGGATTTGTTCGATTTGCATATGCCTGCGATGCAGGCGATGGGCGACAAGATTTTCCATATGGGGCCGCTAGGATCATCAAGCATTATCAAGGTGATCACCAATATGCTGGCGTTCATTCACCTAAAGGCGACAAGTGAGGCGCTGATGTTGGCCAAGCGTGGCGGGCTGGATTTGGCGCAGGCCCATGCGGCGATTGCGGCGTCATCGGGCAATAGTTTTGTGCATGAAACCGAAGGCGCGCTGATTTTGAACGGGTCGTATGATGTAGCGTTCAACATTGATCTGGCGCTGAAGGATTTAGGCTTTGCGCTGGGGTTTGGCCGGGAATTTGGCGTGCCGCTGGAGTTGGCGGGCATGACCGAGCAGACCTATGTCGCGGCAAAAGCGGCTTACGGTGGCGAGGCGCAATCACCGATGATTGCCAAGCTGTTGGAGGATTTGCTGGGCACCGATCTGCGCGCGCCGGGGTTTCCGGCGCGGTTGGAGTGAGTGTTAGAGCGCCGCTAGGATGCGCTTTGCCTCATCGCGCGCGGCGGTGAGGGGGGTGCGATCCTCGCCCGGGAAAAACCGGGCGCGGGTGGCGGTGGGCATGGGGGCTGGCGCGGCGATAACCACGCGTGGGCCGGTTTTCGTGGTTTCCGCTGCCCAAGATTGGGCCAGCGTGATTTGCCCGGTTTTGGTGGCGGCGTATGCGCCAAAGAACTTTTCCCCGGCCTGTTTGTCGTTCAAAAACAGGGCTGTACCGCCGGTGCGGGCGCGCAGCAAAGGTTCAACCATCGGGATCAATGTGCCTGTGGCACGCAGGTTAATGGCGACGGATTTGTCCCAATCCTTGACGTCGATATGGCCTGCGGGGGCCAAGGGGGCCGCGTGAATGGCCGCGTGGACCCAAAGATCAATCCCGCCCCAGCGGTCAAAGATAGAGCGGCACAAATGGCGCATGGCATCATCATTGGTGATGTCCATCGGCGCGAGGGTCAGGCCCCCCGCGGCACCCGCTGCTTTGGCGCGGTCATCCACGTCCTCTAGCCCGCCGGTGGTGCGGGCCACGGCGACCACTTGCCAGCCTTGGACCGCCAGTTCCTCGGCCATGGCGGCACCCAGACCGCGTGAGGCACCGGTGATGAGGGCGATTTTTTGGGTCATGATTTAGACTTTCGGCGCAAGGTTTGGGGCTGGCGGCGGAGCCTCCGGCGGGGATATTTTTGAACAGAAAAAGGGGTAGGGGTTATTCAGCCGCCTTCATCTCAAAGCCTTTTTCGAGCATGTCAGACGGGGCGATGGGGTATTCGCCTGAGAAACAGGCATCGCAATATTGCGGGCTTTTGGCATCTCGGCCTTTGGCGGCACCGGCGGCGCGGTAAAGCCCGTCGAGCGAGACGAATTTCAGGCTGTCCACGCCGATCCATTCGCGCATTTCGTCCTCGGACATGGTGGCGGCGAGAAGTTTGGAGCGTTCGGGGGTATCGACGCCGTAAAAGCAGGGCCAAGCGGTGGGCGGGGAGGCGATGCGAAAGTGAACCTCGGCGGCACCGGCATCAAGGATCATATCCTTGATCTTGCGCGAGGTGGTGCCGCGCACCACGCTGTCGTCGACCAAGATCACCCGTTTGCCTTTGATCAGCGTGCGGTTGACGTTCAGCTTTAGGCGCACGCCCATGTTGCGGATCTGTTCGGTCGGTTCAATAAACGTGCGGCCCATATATTGGTTGCGGATGATGCCCATCGCATAGGGAATGCCGGATTCTTGGCTATAGCCGATCGCCGCCGGGGTGCCGCTGTCGGGGACGGGGCAGACGAGATCGGCATCTACCGGGCTTTCCTTGGCCAGTTCTACACCGATTTGGCGGCGGGTTTCATAGACCGAGCGGCCACCGAGGATGCTGTCGGGGCGGCTGAAATAGACATGTTCAAAGATACAGCCGCGCGATTTGACGCGGCGGAAGGGAAAGTGGCTTTGCAAGCCTTCCTTTTCCGAGATTACGACCATTTCGCCCGGCTCAATTTCACGGATGAATTCGGCACCGATGATGTCGAGTGCGCAGGTTTCTGACGCCAGTGCCCAGCCTTCGCCCAGCTTGCCCAAGACCAAGGGCCGCACGCCCAACGGGTCGCGCACGCCCATCAGTTTGGTGCGGGTCATGGCGACGATGGAAAATGCGCCTTCGACCTTGCGCAGCGCTTCTTCCATACGGTCGGGGATGTTGCGGCCCATGGACCGCGCCATCAGGTGGATGATGCATTCGCTGTCGGAGGATGACTGGAAAATCGAGCCGCGCTCAATCAACTCTTTGCGCAGGGCAATCGCGTTGGTGATATTGCCATTATGGGCAATGGCTGAGCCGCCCATGGAAAACTCGCCAAAGAACGGCTGCACATCGCGGATTGCGGTCGCCCCTTTGGACCCGGCGGTGGAATAGCGCACATGGCCGATGCCGATGGTGCCGGGCAGGGTTTGCATCACATCGGCTTTGGTAAAGTTATCGCGGACATAGCCAAAGCGGCGGGCAGAGCAAAAGCCGGCCTCTGGTTCATAGGTGACGATGCCACCTGCTTCTTGGCCGCGGTGTTGCAGGGCGTGCAGGCCAAGCGCTACAAAACTGGACGCGTCCGCCATGCCGACGACTCCGAATACTCCACATTCTTCGTGCAGCTTATCGCTGTCGAACGGGTGGGCGAGGAATGGGCGCATGGGCTGGCTCCGAATCCGAGGGGCAATTGATGCCCCCCGTCTAATCGCTCTGGCGGGTGGTGTCACGCCATGATCGCAAAGGATTGCCTTAGTTGCCTGCCGCAGGGGCGGTTGGTGCTGCGTCGGGTGTTACGGCGGCCCCTGTGGGCGCGTTGCATATACTGGTCAGCGCCTCATACCGTGCCACGATCCAGCCCGGTGCATCGGTTGGGATGGTTTCGTCGATATTGGTCTGGAACGAGGCAAAGACCTTGGCCGAGCGAGAGTTGTCGACCATTGGCACGGTATTGGCGGCGACGGCGCGATCATAAACGATAAAGGCCACGGCCACGAGCAACACGCCGCGCACCACACCGAACAAGAATCCCAGCCCTTGGTCCAGCCCGCCAAGGACGGAGCGTTGCACGAGGGAGGACAAAAGCGGCGAGAACAGTGCTGCGATGACAAGGCCAATCGCGAAGACGGCAGCAAAGGCCGCGATGATCGACAATTCGCAGCTATCGGCCAGGAATTTTCCAACCACGGGCAGCTCTTTGACCAAGGGTTGCGCTTGGGCAGCAAAGGCATAGGCAAGGATGGCCGCCCCCGCCCAGCCTGCAATCGCCAGCGATTCGCGGACCAAGCCCCGTGAATAGGCCAGCACCGCCGAGAGTACGATGACGAGTGCAACCACACCGTCGATCAGGGTAAAGCCTTCCATAGCCGTCTCCTTTTGGGGTCTGTTAGCCAGCCCCGAAAATTTCGCCCACAAATGCCGTCAGATCGGGCATTTGGCGGACCGTCATCCCATCAACCCCGGCCATTTTGGACCGAGAGGGCGCAATTGCCTGTGTGAAACCAAGTTTCATCGCCTCTTTCAACCGATTTTCGGTCTGAGAGACGGGACGTAAGGCCCCAGACAGGCTGATTTCACCGAAAAGCACCATATCTGGCGGAATTGCAACATCCTCACGCGCGGAAAGTAGTGCCGCGGCGACCGCCAAATCGGCGGCGGGCTCAGACACGCGCATGCCGCCGGCCACGTTCAGGTAGACATCAAGGCCTGCAAAGGGGATGCCGCAGCGCGCCTCTAGTACGGCGAGAATCGTCGACAGGCGGCCTGAATCAAGCCCCACAACCGTGCGGCGCGGGGTGCCAAGCGGTGAGGGCGAGACGAGGGCCTGAATTTCGGTCAGCACCGGGCGGGTGCCTTCGATGCCTGCAAAGACTGCTGAACCGGGGGCGGGTTTGTCGCGGTCTGACAAGAACAGCGCCGAAGGGTTGGTGACTTGCGCCAAGCCATCCCCGGTCATTTCAAACACGCCGATTTCGGCGGCGGGGCCAAAGCGGTTTTTCACCGCGCGTAAGATGCGGAAGTGGTGGCCGCGCTCGCCCTCAAAATACAGTACGGTATCGACCATATGTTCGACCACGCGCGGGCCTGCGATTTGGCCGTCTTTGGTGACATGGCCGACCAGAATAATCGCCACACCGCGCTTTTTGGCGAATGTCACCAGTTCATGCGCGGCGGAACGGACCTGGGACACCGAACCGGGCGCAGAGTCGACCGTATCAAGCCACATGGTTTGAATGGAATCGATCACACACAGGCCGGGGCGTTCGGTATCCAGCGTGGTCAGAATATCGCGCAGGTTGGTTTCTGCGCCCAAAATGACCGGGGCATCGGCAAGGCCAAGACGCTGCGCGCGCATCTGCACTTGGGCGGTCGCCTCTTCGCCCGAGATATACATGGTTTTGAGCCCTTTACGGGCAAAAGCGGCGGTTGCTTGTAGCATCAGCGTCGATTTTCCGATGCCGGGATCGCCGCCGACGAGGATTGCCGACGCCTCGACCAAACCACCGCCCAACACGCGGTCAAATTCATCCATGCCGCTGGTGGCGCGGCGGGGCGGGGCGGATTGGGTGGCCAAATCGGTCAGCGCGATGGTGCGCCCTTTGCCGCCCAGCGATTTAGGGCCGGCCGACAGCGGGGCCTCTTCAATCACCGAATTCCACGCTTTGCACGCCTCGCATTGGCCGGCCCATTTTTTATGGGCGGCGCCGCAGGCGGTACAGGTAAAGGCCGGGGAAGATTTTGCCATGCGCCTTGATGCAATGATGCGGGCAAGGGCGCAAGGGGGAAGACTTAGCCGTTTTGCGCAATCGGCGTAGGTTTGCGTGACGAGGCCAGAGAAATGGCGAGTGAGGCCAGCACGCAACCGGTGAACAGATACAGGCCCCAAGCGGTTTCAACCCGCGCCAGCCCGACGCCTTTGATCAAGATAATATAAAGGGCGATCAGAAAGATATCGGCCATCGCCAGCTTGCCCAAGATATGCAAGGCGGGGGCGACGCGGGGCGAGAGCAGGCGGAATTGCATCAAGGCCAGCCCGATGGTTTTGAGGTAAGGCGCAAAGATTGCGAAAAACGTGACCAGCAGGGCCAGTGACACATCCTTGCCCCACAAGGCCTGAAGGCCGGACATAATTGAGATTTCGGACAGGTCGAAAAACGGCAGCAAACCCGCGCGCAAGATCGGGGCAAACCAAGACAGCGGGAACAAAACCAACAAGGACAGGTTCAAGGCAATCAGCACATATCGCAAAATGATCACCCAATTGGCCATTGTAATCAGCCCGCAATTTGGAGGGGACGGGGGGTAAGGTCAAGCGGGGGCGGATTTGGAAGGCTTATTGCTTTTGTGGGCCAACAGGATGGGTGGGGTGCTTTTGCAGCGGTACGATATTGGCGTCGCGCATGTCATCGACGTCATAGCCCAGCGTGGGTAAAATATCGCGCAGATCATTTTCCAGCGCGCGCAGGCCTTTTGTGTTTTCCCGCTCTCCCGCCTAAATATCGGCAGTCCAGCGGCGGAGTTCATCGCAGGTTTGGCGCGCGAGGTTCAGGCACTCTTGGGTCTGGGTCACTTCCTTTTGTCGTTGTTTTAGAAAGATTTTTGCCCGTTCCACGCGGTCCACCGAATAGACCCGTGCAATGTCACGCGATTGGTGGCTCATCTGGGCTGCAAGCTCTAACAGCTCGGGTTCCAGATGCGACAGGTCGGGGTGTTGGCGTAAATATTCCATCTGTTTGCGCATGTCTTCAAATTCCGACGACAGGGAAAAAACCGAACGGCGGTCGGCGTTGTGGACCACCTCATAGGCGTGGCGCACATCCTCCATCGAGATTTGGAACGACCGATGTGTGCGTTCCAACCGCGCCATACGGGTGGTGGCGGGCAAGAAAAAACACAGCATGACCATCAAAGCTGTCACTCTGATTTGGCCATACATGCCAGCATTGGGGCTGTATTGCGCGCCCCAGCGCAGCGACAGTTCAGGCCACGGCAGCGCGCCAAAGGTCGCAGCCAGTGTCGCCGCCACCAGCAGCCCTGTGGCACCAATGATGACAAAATGGCTGACAATCTGCATTGCGTGCTGCAACGGGTGCCGCAGCGATGCTTGCGATTTTCGCATGAAACCCCCCAAGGCCACTTTTACTACGCCCCCACCCAGCCGCAAACGGGCGGTGAAACCAACGGGGAAGTTGCGGGTTCTTTTGGCAGCCCCGCCAATTGCATCCATAGCGTGAAGATTGTTTCGCTATGTGAAACAATCTCATCCGAGGGTTGTTTTTTTGAAAGGGGCGTTACAGATAGGACAATGGCGTCAGGGTGGCCCAAAGCGCCAGCCATAGGTTTAGGCAAGCCGCGATTCCCAAGTCGGCGCTGCGCTTTACATCCTCGTCACGGCGCAGTTTCCACAATACGGCCACCGCCGCGAACAAGCACAGCGTGGCCCCCAAAAACAGGGTTAGCGACAGCGGGAAATGGTAGCTGCGGCGCAATTTGTCCAGACCCGTGGGCAAAATGGCCAAAGCGCCGGTCAGGGTCAGCAAAGTGAAAGCCAGTATGCGGTGGCGGCCTGTACCGAGGCCCACAATCACCGCCCAAGCCAAAAGCAAAATGCAGGCCAGTCCGGACCCGATGAACCACAAAAGCACGGCTTGACCGCCTGCCATCAACGCAGTCCTTCGGTGTGGCGGGTAAAGGTGCGCGTGGTCATGGGCCTGTCTCCTTGGGCGCGTAAACGAGGGCGGGCAGGGTTAGCTGCGGCCTGTACCTTCGATATAACGCCGAACATAGCGCGCCCCAAGTCCGGTCAGAATTTCATAGCCAATCGTGTCGCCGGCATCGGCCAGATCATCGACCGATTGATGTGGGCCAAGGATGTCGAGCGTACGCGGCGCTTGGTCCAGATGCGACACGTCCACCGTGATCGTATCCATCGACACGCGGCCAACGATGGGGCAAGGCACATCGCCCGACCACAAAACCGCGCGATTTCCCAACGCGCGCAGCAGACCATCGGCATAGCCACCCGCCACAGAGGCAATCTGGCTTGGCGCCTCGGCGACCCAAGCACAGCCATAGCCCACGGTTTCGCCAATCGCCAAATCGCGCAATTGGATTACGGGCAGTGCCAAGGCGACAGTGGGGGTTGCCTCTTCAAAGGGGCGGCCACCGTAAAGGCCAATGCCGGGGCGTGTGAGGTCAAAGTGATATTCGGGGCCAAGCAGCAGCCCGCCTGTCGCTGCAAGTGAGCGGGGGACATCAATGCCATCGGTCATGGCGTGGAATTCAGCAAGTTGGACGGCGTTCATCTCATGCTCTGGCTCATCGGCGCAGGCAAGATGGCTCATCAACAATTCGGGTCCAGCCTCCAGCACAAAGGCCGCGACCGCCTCCCATTCGCCTTGTTCCATGCCGAGGCGGTTCATCCCGGTATCAAGCTGGACGCCAAAGGAATGGCCCGGCAGCGATTCCAGATGACGGGTGATCTGGTCAATGGAATTGAGCATGGGGGTCAGATCCAGATCATGGATCATATCGGTATCACCGGCCATATGGCCTGAAAACACCGAGATTTGCGGACCATTGCCAAGCGCTTGGCGCACAGTCGCACCTTCCTCGGCGCAGGCCACGAAAAAGCGGCGGGCCCCGGCATGGGCCAGCGCGCGCGCCACACGGCCAGCACCCAAACCGTAGCCATCGGCTTTGACCACCGCACCCGTTTGGGTGTTCGGGCCGGACAAACGGTCAAGCGCACGCCAATTGGCGCCGATTGCATCTAGGTCGATTGAGAGGGTTGCTGTGGCCATTGGGTTGTTTTGACTGACTGTGGGATTAGGTCAAGAGGAATCGTTGGTTTGGGCAAGACGGGGGCCGCGCACCGGGGGCATTGAGCCCCCTGCGCGCGGCACTGACGTGGAACAGTGACGCGGGCGCGCAGGGTTTTTTGGTGTTTGGCAAGTGGTGGGTTTGGGTTTAGGTATTTGGGCCAAGATGAAATGGGGTCAGTAGCCTGTGTCTGCGCCGTCTTGCCAGGCTTTGACGAGGTTGCCAAAGCGGGTGAAGCGGCCCTCAAACGACAGGTCGACCGAGCCGATCGGACCGTGGCGTTGTTTGCCGATGATAACCTCGGCCTTGCCATGCACGCTTTCCATAACCGATTGCCATTGCGCCATTTTTTCCAGCTCATGGTCGCCCGGTTTTTCGCGTTCTTTATAATATTCATCGCGGTAGACGAACATAACCACATCGGCGTCTTGCTCAATCGAGCCGGATTCGCGCAAGTCGCTGAGTTGCGGGCGCTTGTCTTCGCGGCTTTCCACTTGGCGCGACAGCTGCGACAGGGCAATGACGGGGATGTTGAGTTCCTTGGCAATGGCTTTCAGACCTTGGGTGATTTCCGACACCTCATTCACCCGGTTTTCGCCTTTGCCAGTGCCTTTGAGCAACTGAAGGTAGTCGACGATCAGCACATCCAGCCCATGCGTGCGTTTCAGGCGGCGGGCGCGGGCGGCGACCTGGCTGATTGGCAAGGCAGGCGTGTCGTCGATATAGAGCGGGCAGGCCTCCAGGCTTTTGGCGGCCTCAACAAAGCGGCGGAATTCTTGTTCGGTCATGTCACCGCGGCGGATTTGTTCGGATGGCACTTCGGACGCCTCGGACAAGATACGGGCGGCAAGCTGTTCGGCGCTCATTTCCAAGGAGTAAAAGCCGACCACGCCGCCCTCGACAGCACCTTCGGACCCGTCCATCAGGCGACCGCGCTTGTAGGCTTTGGCCACGTTAAACGCGATGTTTGTGGCCAGCGAGGTTTTACCCATCGACGGGCGGCCTGCCAAGATCAGCAAATCCGAGGGGTGCAAACCGCCGAGCTTTTTGTCGAGGTCAATCAGCCCGGTGGAAATGCCCGCAAGGCCACCTTCGCGCTGATAGGCGGCGTTGGCCATGTTAACAGCCTCGGTTACCGCCTTGAGAAAGCTTTGAAATCCGCGTTCGGCGACACCTTGTTCGCCTAGCTTGTAAAGCCGCTGTTCCGCCTCGATGATCTGCTCTTTCGGCTCGGACGCCACCTCGACCTTGGCGGCTTTGGCGGCGATGTCACGGCCAAGGCCAATCAGTTCACGGCGCACGGCCAGATCATAGAGCATCTGCGCATAGTCACGCGCGGCAAAGCTGGAAATCGCGGCCCCCGCAAGACGTGCAAGGTAGGACGGGCCGCCGAGTTCCTTTAGCCCTGCGTCATCCTCAAGGAATGCTTTGAGCGTGACCGGCGAGGCGAGGGCGTTTTTCTGGATGCGGGCAGCCGCAATTTCAAAGATGCGGCTGTGGACCGGGTCATAGAAATGCTCGGCCTTCACAAGGCTGGAAATGCGGTCGTAGACATCATTATTGGTCAGGATCGCGCCCAGCAATTGCTGCTCGGCCTCGATGTTATGGGGCATGGTGTCCGCTTCAACCTGTGCCGGAAGCGACTGTTTGATCGGTGCGACCTCATTCATACTATAGCCCTTTATTTGCCCGCCTGCCTTCTACGCCATCCATCGGGGTTCGGGAAAGCCCAATAACTTGGGGGATAACCGGCTGAAAACCCTGTGGATAACGGCTGTGCTTGTAGTGTTCGGGGTGGATGCTACCACATTTGGTGGCGCTTTGCAGGTTTTTTGGTCAGCCCAGCGATTCTGCGCCAAGCTATCCCCAAAGCGCCCCCAGAAAAAAACTGGGGGTAGTTTGGGGACAAGATCAGCCTTTGCGCGCGTCCTGCCATGCGCGGGGCGCGTTCAAGAAACTTTCGACTTCGGTCAGGGTGGCGGCGTCAAAGGCACCGCTGGCGCGGGCCTCGGCCAACACGTCCCACCATGTGCACAGATGGTGCAAACCCACGCCATGATCTGCCAGCTTTTGGGTCGTGTCGGGGAAAATGCCGTAGTAAAAAATCACCGCCGTATGCGCGCAGGTCGCCCCGGTTTCGCGGATTGCATCAACAAATGACAGCTTTGATCCGCCATCGGTGGTCAGATCCTCTACCAGCAACACGCGTTGGCCGGGCGTCATAACGCCTTCAATCCGGGCATTGCGGCCGTAACCTTTGGGCTTTTTGCGCACATAGGTCATCGGCAGGGCCATACGTTCCGCGACCAAGGCGGCAAAGGGAATGCCCGCTGTTTCACCACCCGCGATATTGTCAAACGCCTCAAACCCCGCGTTGCGCATCACGGTGATGGTCAGAAAATCCATCAAGGTCGCGCGGATGCGCGGATAGCTGATCAGCTTGCGGCAATCGATATAGGTTGGGCTGGGCAGGCCCGAGGCCAAGGTAAACGGTTCAGCGGCATTGAAATGCACGGCTTTGATTTCAAGAAGCATCCGCGCGGTCAGGCGGGCGATTTCTTCGGCGGGCGGAAAGCTGGAGGGGATCATGGGTCGGTCCTTGCTGCATCATCTGTTTTTCAAATATCCCAAAGCGCCGTGCTGCGCAAAACGCTTTTCCCAAAGGCGCTGATGGTATTGACCAAACGCTTGCGATTGGCCTCATCTAGGCGCGATTTGGTCTAGAGCGTTTCGCGCTAAACCTGAATCACTTAACGCTGCCTGAAATCAAAGA
>CBDTUV010000052.1:0-12370 GCA_965363575.1 uncultured Pseudorhodobacter sp.
GTGTAGGGGCGAACCCCTTCCACCTTCTCAATCGTGTTCTCCAGATAGAACAGCGGCACGATCTGCACCAAGCCACCGATCGTTACCACCAAGAAAGACAGCACCAGCAGCAAAGAAGCGTTGGTCTCGATGACCTTATGTTTGTCAAGAATTCCCATTTTCGCCTCCGGTTATTCTGCTGGAACGAACGCGTTGTCACTGGCCCGCTCGGGCTGTGCACGCACGGTCATCCATAGGTTGTAGCACATGATAATCCCACCGGTCAGGAACATCGTTCCGCCCAAACCACGGACCACATACATCGGGAACTTTGCCGCAACCGTGTCGGCAAATGCGTTCACCAAGAACCCGTTTGCATCCACTTCGCGCCACATCAGACCTTCCATGATGCCCGTAACCCACATTGAGGATGCGTACAAAACGATCCCGATTGTGGCGAGCCAGAAGTGCCAGCTGACCAGCTTCAGGCTATAAAGCCCCGAGCGGTTCCACAGCTTTGGCGTCAGATAGTACAGCGCGCCAAAGGTGATCATGCCGTTCCAACCCAGCGCACCGGAATGCACGTGGCCAATGGTCCAGTCGGTATAGTGGCTAAGGCTGTTCACCGCTTTGATCGACATCATCGGCCCTTCAAAGGTCGACATGCCGTAAAAGCCGATGGACACAACCATCATCCGAATGATCGGATCGGTGCGCAGCTTGTCCCACGCGCCCGACAGCGTCATCAGACCGTTGATCATCCCACCCCAGCTTGGCATCCACAGCATGATCGAAAAGACCATACCAAGGGTCGATGCCCAATCCGGCAACGCGGTGTAGTGCAAGTGGTGCGGACCGGCCCAGATATACAGGAAGATCAGCGCCCAAAAGTGGATGATCGACAGCTTGTACGAAAACACAGGGCGTTCCGCCTGCTTTGGCACAAAGTAATACATCATCCCAAGGAAACCGGCGGTCAAGAAAAAGCCCACAGCGTTGTGGCCATACCACCACTGCACCATCGCATCCTGCACACCCGAGAAAACCTGAACGGATTTAGAGCCGAACATCGACACAGGAATGCTCAGGTTATTGAACACATGCAGCATCGCCACGGTGATGATGAACGACAGGTAAAACCAGTTGGCCACATAGATATGCGGCTCTTTGCGCTTGACCAGCGTGCCAACGAACACGGCCAGATAGGCCAGCCACACGATGGTCAGCCACCAATCTGTCAACCACTCCGGCTCGGCATATTCTTTGGATTGGGTTGCGCCCAGCAAATAGCCGCTTGCCGCCAAAACGATAAACAACTGATAGCCCCAGAACACGAACCAACCCAGGTTGCCGCCCCACAGCCGTGCCGCACTCGTGCGTTGCACCACATAAAACGAGGTCGCAATCAGCGCGTTGCCACCAAAGGCAAAAATCACCGCCGATGTGTGCAAAGGCCGCAGACGGCCAAAGTTGGCATAGCCTTGCGCCCATTCAAAGTTCAGGCTTGGATAGGCCAGCTGGAACGCAATCCATACGCCCACCAAAAACCCTGTCACACCCCAAACTGCCGTTGCGATCACGCCTGCGCGCACAACACCGTCAAAATATTCGTTTTCAGGTATCGCGACTTTCGCGTCACCCACGCGGCGCACGGACCATAAAAACAGCCCTCCTGCCGCTAACATGATCGTCAGTGCATTGACCAAATAGGCCGGATCACGGGCATAGTTGGCCCCAATCGCGGCCAAAAGCGTGATCAAACCCAGCGCAATCAGTTTAATATAGTCCCACATTTAGCGTCCCTTCGTCCTGTCCCGGTCCAAAGCAAGTTGGCCGGATATTCGTTGACATGTTGCTTTTGAACGGCTCGACAACCTTTCGCCTTGATCCATGTCAATGAATTGCCGCCCGTTTCTTGATGCTGATCAAAGCACAATTTGCGGGCGAACGGTAGCATGATGTAATGTCACAGCAGGAGGTTACGCTCATGGCTTACAAATCACTTCTTACAATTTGCGCCGATCCAGTACGCGCGCCACAAACTTTTGCGACCGCTGCTTCGCTTGCAATCGCCCAAGATGGTCACTTAGATGCTCTCGCTTTGGGGGTGGACCGCGCACAGCTTGGCTATTCCTATGTAGGGGCCAGCGCTATTGTCATGCAGGCCGCACAGGAAAATGCCACCGCCGATGTCCAAGCGGTTGAGGCGGCTTTGCGCAAGGCTGCCGCTGTAGCAGGTCCATCCTTGCGTTGGTCATCCGAAGGCGCGATTGCGATGATTGGCGGCTTGGCCGACCTTATCGCCCTGCGCTCACGTTTTGCCGATCTGGTTATTCTTGCCAAACCCTACGGTGAAAATCACGGCGATGAAGAAGAGGCAATCGTCGAATCCGCAATGTTCGAAGGCCAAGCCCCGGTTTTGGTGCTGCCCGATGCCCCCTTGGATGCCAGCAATATCGGCAAACGCATCGTCATCGCCTGGAACCAAAGCCGCGAGGCGATGAATACCATCCGCCGCGCTTTGCCCTTCCTTAAACATGCCGATCAGGTTTGGATCACCATCATAGACCCACCGCAACACGGGCCCGAGCGGTCAGATCCGGGCGGGGCGCTGTGCCAAATGCTGGTCCGCCACGGGGTCAAGGCTGAGGTGTCGGTGCTTGCCCGCACGATGCCCCGCATCTCGGACGTTTTGGCCCGCCATTGCCGCGATGTGAATGCCGATATGCTGGTCATGGGCGCTTACGGCCATTCCCGCTTCCGCGAGGCGATCTTGGGCGGCGCCACCCGCAACATGCTGGAAACCGCCGAGGTTCCGGTGTTTATGGCGCATTAAAGCCAAACCAAAAAACCGCGCCCCAAGTGATGGGGCGCGGATCACGTTTGCCAAAAGGCAAGGTTACTTCACATAGTCTGGCATTGCTTCCAGTTGCTCTTTGGTCTGCGAGACATAGACACGCAGGTCGCTACCATCCGCATTGCGCAGAATTTGCAGGTCCGACAGTTTCATGGATACCGGCTTTTCGCCCATTCCCAAGAACCCGCCAACATCAATGACCACATTGGTAATCTGGCCGTCGCTGCCAAGGATCAACTCGCCGACTTCACCGATATTCGCGTCGGTGGCGTCATACACCGTTGCCCCGGTCAACGCTTCAGCAGTCAGCGCTTCCGGCGTCGCGGCCGCATAGCCGTCCCGCTCGATCATACCCATAGGCGCCATCGTATCTGTGCCAGCGGCAGGGGCGGTTGTTGCAGGCACACCTGTGGTGTTGGGAACAGTGCCCATCGGCCCAGCCATCCGGGTATATTCCGGTGCCTCTTGCAGCATCGCATCTTCTGCTGTCATCACCAGAAAGAAGTCGTTGGGGTCATCAGCCGTGCCGTCCTCGGCCACAAACTTCAAGGCACCCATGTTCACGGCGACCTGACGCTCGCCCATACCAAGGAAACCGCCAATATCGACCAGCACGGCATCGACTTTGCCATCACGCGACAAGATCACATCATTGATCTCGCCAATATCATTCCAGTCTTGCTGTACGCCTGTGGCATTGTTGCCGTCATAGGTTGTCTGCGACGAATATACACGCATTCCGATAAAATCAGACGCGTAAACTTCGCCGACCATGGCTTCGGTGCGGAAAGGGCTTGCAGGTTGGGCTTGTGCGGCAATTGCCGTGAAAGCCACCAAAGCGGTCGAAATCATAAGTTTTTTCATTATACTTCTCCGTAGGTTACAAGGTTCAGCGCCCATTTGCGCTCTGCCTTACCAACACCCCATGCATGGATTCAGTTCCCGAAAAAAAACACGCATCTTGAAAATTTGTATTTTTTTGATGCCAAGACCGACAAGACCCCTATGCTGCCACCGTTCAGCCTATAGGGGTGCCACTTGGACTACCGAATGGCCCGGTCGCACCCCAAATCCAGCGCCAAAGGAAACCGCGAATGCCCATCTATCTGATCCGCCACGGCCAATCCGCATTTAACGCAGCCCACGCCGATGGCGGCCCCGACCCGCTGATCTTTGACGCGCCTCTCACCGACCTTGGCCGCGCCCAAGCCCTTACCGCCCGCGATCAGGCCGCCCATCTTGGCATTCAGCACGTCATCTGTACGCCCCTGACCCGCGCCATCCAAACCGCCAAGATCATCTTTGATGGCATCGCCCCCATCACAGTCTCCTCTGGCCCGGTAGAGCATTTGTCGCACAGCTGCGATGTGGGCCGCAGCCCCGCCCATCTGCGCGCTGAATTTCCGGATCTGAATTTCGACCATCTGCCCGATGTCTGGTGGCATGACGGCCCCAAAAACCCCAACGGCGTGGCGGAAGAACCCGAAGATCTGTTCCACTCCCGCATCGCGCATTTCCGCGACAGCCTTGCGACCACCCACCCTCGCCCTTTGGCGATTGTCGGGCATTGCAACACCTTCCGCTCACTCGCGGGGTTTGACATGCGCAATTGTGAAATTCGGCGGTATATCTGACGGTTACGCCAATTTCAGCGCGACAATCCCTGCCACGATCAACCCGATTCCGGCAATACGCATCGCATTGACCGGCTCATCAAACAACATCACGGCCAGTGTCGCGGTGCCGACCGTGCCAATGCCAACCCAAACGGCATAGGCGGTGCCAACGGGCAAGGTTTTCATCGCATGGCTAAGCAGCCAAAAACTGGCAAGCGCGCCAAGCACCGTCAAAACCGACGGCACCAGCTTGGTAAACCCGTCGGAATATTTCAGGCCCAGCGCCCAGCCTATTTCAAACAGGCCGGCCAACACCAATGCAGGCCACGCGCCCAACTTAAGCCGCCAACCCTTTGGACCCCATGGCGATAAACTTCGCCCGGCGGTCCTTAATCAGCGCATCAGGCTTCATGCCCTTCATTTCGCCCAGCATCGTCTCAATCGCCTTGCCCACGGCGGCAATCGTCTCACGCTTGCCGCGCTGCGCCCCGCCCAAAGGTTCGGTCACAATGCGGTCAATCACACCCAGCTTTTGCAAATCCTGCGCGGTCAGGCGCAGCGCCTCGGCGGCCTCGCGCATTTTCTCGGAATCTTTCCACAAAATGCTGGCACAGCCTTCGGGTGAAATCACCGAATAGACCGAGTGTTCCAGCATCGCGATGCGGTTGGCCGTAGCAAAGGCCACAGCGCCCCCCGACCCACCTTCGCCAATAATAACCGAGACCAGCGGCACCCCAACCTTAAGGCATTTCTGGGTAGACCGTGCAATCGCTTCTGACTGCCCGCGCTCCTCGGCGCCCTTGCCGGGATAGGCGCCGGGTGTATCCACCAGCGTGATCACCGGCAGGCCAAAGCGGTGCGCCATATCCATCAAGCGCACGGCCTTGCGGTACCCTTCGGGCCGCGCCATGCCAAAATTCCGCTCAATCCGGCTTTTCGTGTCATTGCCTTTTTCATGGCCAATCACCATCACCGGCACATCGTTAAACCGCGCCAAACCGCCCATCACAGCATGATCATCGGCAAAGTTGCGATCCCCTGCCAGCGGTGTGTATTCGGTGAACAACGCCTCGATATAATCCTTGCAATGCGGCCGGTCCGGGTGGCGGGCAACCTGACATTTTTGCCAAGGCGACAAGGACTTATACATATCGCGCAGCATCACGGCAGCTTTGGCATCCAGCGCCGCCGCTTCTTTCTCCACATCCATCGCTTTGTTCGACCGGCCCATCGCGCGCAGCTCTTCTGCCTTGCCTTCAATCGCGGACAAAGGCTTTTCAAACTCAAGATAATTCATGTGGATCTCCGCTTTCGCATTCCAGCGTTATATGACGCTTGGATAGGCGAAATGCAACTGAACACACTTTGGGGCCGCACAAAACCCTGTGCTCGGCGCGAATCTGTGCCAAACAGGGCTATAGTTACCGCTTTCAGCCCAAAAGGACCGCGCCCCATGTACCCTGTCACCGTCAAAAAGCTCCGCTCGCGCAGCCTGATCGGCCTGCCCCATACCGGCGATTACCAGCAGATCAATGACGCCTATGCCGCGCTGTTTGAAATCTTGGATGCGCGCGATCTGACTGAAAAAACCCGCCAGATGGTCGCGATTTTCTATGATGACCCCGGCAAAACAGCGCCCGCCAACCTGCGGTCCTTTGCCGCCGTCACCGCGCCCAAAACGGTGCCGTGTGACCCGCCGTTGCAACCGATCACCTTGCCCACTGGCCCGCATGCTGTTTTGCGTTTTACGGGGCCATACTCTGGCTTGCCCGCCGCCTATGCCTATCTCTATGGTGACTGGCTTGCACAATCGGGCAAACAGCCATCGGGCCAACCCAGCTATGAGGTGTATATCAACTCCCCTCGCACCCACGCGCCCGCAGATTTGGTGACAGAAATCTGCTTACCGCTGAAATAAGCTACCCTTGGCAAGCAGGGGCTAAGGGGCAATCAGCTCCTCACCCAGCGATCCCGGCGTGGAAACCATGTTCTTGGCCCCGCTTAACCTGTGTGCTGTTGCCTCGCCGGGTCTTGCAGCGCAAATTCGCCCGCAAACGGATGCGGCGGCCCTTATGGCACATCCTCTTATCCAAGATGGCCATCGCCATTGGGACAAGCTTTTGCCCGCCGCAACCCTGCTGCGCGATTGGCTTTTGGCCCAAACCCAAATGCCAACCCAAGCGCCAACGCCGCCCTAACGCCTTCCCTCGGCACCGCAATCCGTGCAAACTTGCGCAACACCGCATGACAAAGGCCCAGACCATGCCCTTCCCCACTTGGCTCCGCAGCCTTTTTCCCGGCCCTGAAAACACCCCCAGCCCTGCCGAACCGCAGCCCGGCGCGCAACTGGATGATCCAGACCCCACAGCGCCCGACAACGGCGTGCGCATGCATCTCGCTGCCCATGACCCGGAATTCCCCGGCAAACGCGAACAGGCCTTTGCCACCGTCAACGCAGCGATTGATAAGGTCGCACAGGCACATGGCTTTACCAAAAAGCCGATGTCTTGGGCCAAAACCGGCCCGCTTGGCACCGTTTCCATCCATCTGCAACGCAGCCGCTATGGCTTTGACTGTACGATAAACCTTGGCTTTCAACCCTTGGATGACACAGCACTTGGCCCTTGGGCGCAGGATGATTTTATTCCATTGGGGCGGTTTTATCCGGCCCGCCAAAACGCCGACACAGAAACCATCGCCTATCTGGATGTGCATGAAACCGTGGAAAGCCTGGATCAGCCTATGGCCGTCTTGTCGCAAAAAGCGCTACCGTGGCTGACCCAGCATCTGACCGACCCGCAAGCCCATACCCAGCCATTTTTGTCTTGCCCCGGATCGGCAACCTGAACCAAACCACTTCAGGCCAATCCAAACAGTCTGGGGCCCAGTTCCGACAATGCCGCAGACTCACGCCCTATTGTCGCCATCAAAAGCAAAATTGTCAGCCCGAGGATCAGGCACAGTCGCCCGACAGGTAGGCGCATTCGGTCTTTGGGAACATCTAACCATTTATTCATGCATTGCTGTCTACCAGCAACGCCTTAAAAATGCCTTTATATTATCGATCAAAACAGGCAACAGCCCGTTTCCTAACAGGCAACGATTCTCCTCCGCAGCACGAATCTACGTGTGATTGCATAACCTTAGGGTTGCTTGAATATCGGACGACCCCGTTTTTGGGCATCACCGTCCTTGGTATTGGCACTTAAAAACTGGATGGACGACGATTTGACCGCCGGTTTCAAAACAACCGCACAGCCAAACCGCCCTACCGTGGTTTCCAGTTCTGCCGCGGAACAATTCTCAAATTGCGCGTTCTGCGTTTGCAACATTTCCGCCGCCGTTCCTGACTCTTGGGTTGGCACTTTTTGACTCATCACGGCGCAAAGGCTCATAACGCCCAGCGCCAGCACAATGCGCCTAATTCCGTCAATCCGGTCTTTCCAATCGGCCAACATAATCGTACCAACCTTTCCAAATGCCGCTGCATCTTGTATGCGAATTTTGTCTAAACTTGGCGCGAACCGGGGCAACACCTTGGTCTTTCGCCCCGTTCGCCCCTAAACACGCGCCATAAATGGAGCCCTGCCATGAAATTCACCCTGTCCTGGCTCAAGGATCACCTCGACACTTCCGCCCCGTTGGACGACATTCTGTTCGCCCTGACCGATCTGGGGCATGAGGTGGAAGGCGTTGAAAACCCCGCCGATACCCTTGGCGCGTTCCGCATTTGCCGCGTGATAGAGGCGGTCCAGCACCCCAACGCCGATCGCTTGCGTCTGTGCCGCGTCGAAACCTATCCCAACGGCCCCGATGCCCCCCCTGAGGAAGTGCAGGTTGTCTGCGGTGCGCCAAACGCCCGCACGGGTCTTGTCGGTGTGTTCGCCCCGGTCGGCACCCATGTTCCCGGAACGGGCGTAGACCTGAAACCCGGCAATATTCGCGGCGTGGACAGCAATGGTATGCTGTGTTCCGAACGCGAACTGATGCTGTCTGATGATCATGACGGTATTATTGATTTGCCTGCCGACGCGCCCTTGGGCCAGCGTTTCATTGACTATCGCGGGCTGAATGACCCGATGATCTATGTGAAAATCACACCCAACCGCCCTGATGGTCTTGGCGTGCGCGGCCTTGCCCGTGACCTTGCCGCCCGTGGTCTTGGCACACTGAAACCGCTGGATATCTCCGAGATCACAGGCAGCTTTCCTTGCCCGATCACCGTGCAAATTGATGCGGATCTGAAAACCAAATCCGCCCCGCATTTCACAGGTCGTCTGATCCGGGGTGTCACCAACGGCCCGTCGCCAAAATGGATGCAGGCCCGCCTGCGCGCTATCGGTCTGCGCCCTATTTCGGCGCTGGTCGATATCACCAATTACTTCACCATGGGCCTTAACCGCCCGCTGCATGTGTTTGATGCGGCAAAGGTGGCAGGCGCGCTCCACATCCGCGCTGCCACACAAGGCGAAACCTTGCTGGCGCTGGACGGAAAAACCTACACGCTCTCCCCCGGCCAAATGGTCATTGCCGATGACAATGGCCCCGAATCCCTTGCGGGTATCATGGGCGGCGAACATTCGGGCGTGACCGAGGCCACCACCGATGTGTTTTTGGAATCCGCCTATTGGGATCCGATCACCATCGCCGCCACGGGCCGCGCGCTGAAAATCAACTCTGATGCCCGCTACCGTTTTGAACGCGGCGTCGATCCTGCCTTTACCTTGCCGGGCCTGCATGCCGCCACGCAGATGATCCTTGATATCTGTGGGGGTGAGGCGTCTACCGTTACCATCGATGGTGCCGCCATCAACACCACCCGCCAGTATAAATTCGACGCCGCGCGTGTCGGCTCGCTGGTCGGTATGGACATCCCCGAATCCACGCAGCGCCAAACCCTGACCGCCCTTGGCTTCACGCTGAACGGCACCATGGCCACACCGCCCACTTGGCGCCCCGATGTGCAAGGTGAGGCTGATTTGGTCGAGGAAATCGCCCGTATCGCATCGCTGTCGAAACTCGTCGGTAAACCGCTGCCCCGCGCGCGGGCCGGTGTGCCTGCCCCGATCCTGACGCCTGCGCAAATCCGCGAACGCGCGGCACGCCGCACGCTGGCGGCCTTGGGCTATAATGAATGCGTCACCTACAGCTTTATTGATCAAACCTCCGCCACTCTGTTCGGCGGTGGCACCGATGCGGTGCGCGTCGATAACCCGATCTCGTCTGAAATGTCGCACCTGCGCCCAGACCTGCTGCCCGGCCTGTTGCGCGCCGCCGCCCGCAATCAGGCCCGCGGTTTCATGGACCTGCAACTGGCCGAGGTTGGCCCCGCTTTTTCAGGCGGTGAACCCGGCGAACAGCACGCCCAAGCCGCCGGCATCCTCGTCGGCCACATGGCCCCGCGTGACCCCTTCGGCTCTCGTCGCCCCGCCGATATCTATGATGCCAAGGCTGATGCCGAGGCGGTTTTGGCCGCCCTTGGCGCCCCCGCCCGCGCCCAAATCAACCGCAAAGTGCCTGACTGGTTTCATCCGGGCCGCGCCGGCACCATAGCGCTTGGCCCCAACACGCTGGCCACTTATGGCGAAATTCACCCGCGTATCGTGGCTGAAATGGACCTGAAAGGCCCGGTTATGGGCTTTACCGTCTATCCGACTAACGTCCCGCAACCCAAAACCAAAACCACCATGCGCCCTGCCTTGGCGCTGAACGCGCTGCAAGCCGTCGACCGCGACTTCGCCTTTGTGGTGGACACCGGGGTTGAGGCGCTGACCGCCCTAAACGCCGCCCTTGGTGCCGACAAAACGCTGATCGCCAGCGTGCAGTTGTTCGATCAATTCACCGGCGAAAAGGCCGCGGCACAAATGGGGGCTGGCAAAAAGTCCATCGCCCTGACGGTGCGCTTGCAACCCACCACAGCAACCCTGACCGACAAAGAGATTGAGGCCGTATCGGCCAAGATCATCGAAAAGGTCAGCAAAGCCACAGGCGGTACCCTGCGCGGGTAAAACACTGCAACGGGGGGCAGGGCGGCTAAAACCGCCCCTACCCCCCAAATCCCGTCAAACAGACTGCAAACGCTTGAACAGCGACGATGTATCCCAGCGCCCGCCGCCCATCTTTTGCACATCCTTGTAAAACTGGTCGACAAGGGCGGTGACAGGCAGGCTCGCGCCGTTTTCATTGGCGGTGGCAAGGCAAATCCCCAAATCCTTGCGCATCCAATCCACCGCAAACCCATGCTCGAAATGATCGTCAAGCATGGTCTGATAGCGGTTCGACATCTGCCAACTGCCCGCAGCCCCTTGGCTGATCACCTCAATCACCGCAGCCCCGTCCAACCCGGCCTTGGACGCGAAATGCATCGCCTCCGACAACCCCTGCACCAGCCCTGCAATCGCGATCTGGTTGCACATCTTGGTCATCTGCCCCGCCCCGCTGTCGCCAATCCGGCGGCACAGCTTGGCATAGACGTTCATCACAGGCTCGGCCAAATCATAATCGGCTTGGTCACCGCCACACATGATCGACAATTGCCCCTTTTCGGCCCCTGCCTGCCCGCCCGATACCGGTGCGTCGACAAAGGCAATGCCCTTGGCCTTGGCCGCCTCATAAAGCTCTCGGGTAACAGCGGCAGATACGGTGGTATGATCCACAAACGTACTGCCCTTGGCCATGGTCGCAAAGGCCCCATCCGGGCCAAGACACACGGCGCGCAAGTCATCATCATTGCCGACACAGGCCAAAACCATATCCGCGCCGCGCGCCGCCTCGGCCGGCGTTGTGCCATGGCGGCCACCGTGTTGGGCCACCCAAGCCTGCGCTTTGGCGGTGGTCCGGTTGTAAACACAGACCTCATGGCCCCCAGCGGCCAAATGCCCGGCCATCGGATAGCCCATGACCCCAAGGCCCAAGAATGCGAGTTTTGTCATTGTTTTGTCCATTTCTGATTACAGCAAGTCGTGTGGCGTTTGCCCCGCGAAAAACGCGCCCAGATTGTCCAGCGCTCGGTTGCCCATAGCATCGCGGGTTTTGCGGGTGGCGCTGCCAATATGGGGCAGCATGAAAATTTGGTCATAGGCGGCAAAGGCAGGGTAATCGCGTCATACCCAAAGGCGCGGCTTGGTCATTTCTTGCGGACCATTCATCCCAGAAATCATAAATCGCCATAGCGCCCACCCCGATCACGATCAGCATAAAGGGCACAACGCCGTGAAACCCGGCGAACCCTTTTGAAATACCATAGGGCAATCCCCCAACAAGCGTCAGCAACAGCACCGTCCCAAAAAACCGGCCACAAGTTTCACCGTATAAGACATCGTTTCCCCTTTCGCTCAGGCAGCCAGTGCCAGATGAAGTTGCAACCAGCGCGCCGTGCGCAACAGGCGGTCGTCATTCTCAACAGCGCCAATCAACGGCACAGCAATCGGTAAACCATGACCCCCTACCAACAAGGGTAAGGTCACACAGGGCAGGCCTGCAAGGGTCCATAGCGTGCAAAAGATCGGATCGCCGGTGCCGCCGCCAAACTTCGGCGCCTCACCTGCCGCCGCCGGGGCGATAATCGCGTCAAACTCGGTGAACAGATCGGCCAACAGCGCCACATCCTGCAACGATCGCCCAAAACAACCAACCTGATCAAGGAAACCCGAGGCTGCAGCACCCACTCACAACTGGTCACGCCACGCGTTGGTCTAAACCCAAAGGTCCCGCAGAACGACGCGGGCCTGATAACCGATCCATTGGTCTGCGTGCCAATCGCCGGGCGGGTCATTCGGCAATCCCCCATTTTTAATGGGGCTCAGCTGTAGAATTCACGCAGCTGTTTTCAGTTTCATTGCGGGTGTTATGCCGCCAATGCTCGTGTTGGTCGCTCGTTGTTGTAAGTCCAGAGCCATTGTGTTGCCTGGTTCTGCGC
>CBDTUV010000053.1:0-12340 GCA_965363575.1 uncultured Pseudorhodobacter sp.
GCTGCGCGCGGCCTGACGGTTGAGGATTTGGCGCGCGCGGATTTGCGGACATTGGACGCGGGGCAAGCGGCGAGCAAGGTTGCGGTTATGCCTGAGGTGCGCGCAGCCTTGACCGCGTTTCAGCGCAGCTTTGCCCGGCGCGAAGGTGGGGCGGTTTTGGACGGGCGCGATATTGGAACGGTGATTTGCCCCGAGGCAGAGGTGAAGCTGTTTGTCACCGCCCGTGCCGAGATCCGCGCGCGGCGACGCTGGCTGGAACTGGAGGGCGCGGCGTTTGAGGATGTTTTGGCCCAAGTGCGCGAGCGTGACGACCGCGATATGAACCGCGCCGATGCGCCGATGCGTGCGGCGGAGGATGCGGTGGTGCTGGATACATCTGATATGTCGATTGAGGCGGCTGTGGCGCAGGCGCGGGCTTTGGTGGCTGCAAAGCTGGGCTGACAGGTTATTTTGAAACCAATCGGGCGTTGGCTGCGTATACAAGGTGATATGCAGGAGGATGCTATGAAAACGCCCGTTATTGCCTTTGGCCTTGCCGTAAGCCTTGCGAGTGCTGCGTTGGCCGCACCGCCCACTGACCCGTTTGCGTCGATTGATGGCGGCTCGCTGTCGCTGGCCGATTGGGCGGGGCAGCCGGTTTTGGTGGTCAATACCGCGTCGCAGTGTGGTTTTACCGGGCAATATGACGGGTTGCAGACGCTGTATGACACCTACCGCGACCAAGGTTTGGTGGTGCTGGCAGTGCCGTCGGACGACTTTAACCAAGAGTTGGCGACGGCTGAGGATGTGAAAGAATTTTGCACCATCAACTATAACATCACCTTGCCGATGACCGATATTACCCATGTGAAGGGCGGGCAGGCGCATCCGTTTTACACTTGGGTGCGCGCGCAAACCGGTTTTGTGCCGCGTTGGAATTTCAACAAGGTGCTGATTGGGCGGGATGGGGCCGTGGTGGCGACCTGGGGGTCGAACGCGCGACCCATGTCCAATCAGATTGTTGGTGCGGTTGAGGCGGCGCTGAAATAGGCACGCGGCCCGAGTTACCCGATTTTCGCACAGTTGCCTTGCGATTTGGCGCCTTTGCCTTTGGGGGGCGCGCGCCTAAGTGCAGTTTATAGAAGTACAAAGCCAAGCGATTGGCGCAATTAGAAAGATGACCATGCTGAATGAGCGTTTGAACTGGCGTTATGCCACAAAAAAGATGGACCCCGCGAAAAAGGTGCCACAAGACAAACTGGACCGGATTTTGGAAGCTGTGCGCCTTGCGCCGACATCCAGCGGCTTGCAGCCGTTTGAAGTGATTGTGGTGAAAAACGCTGCCATTCGTGAAAAGCTGAAAGACGCAGGGTTCGGCCAAAGCCAGATCACCGATGGTACGGCGCTTTTGGTGTTTGCGGCGTGGGATAACTATACCGACGCACGGATTGATGACGTTTTGGCGCTGACCGAAAAGGTGCGTGGGGGAAAGTCTGAGACGTTGACCGGGTATTATGATCGGCTGAAAGCGACTTATGTGCCGCGCGATGCCGAGACGAATTTTGAACATGCCGCGCGTCAGGCCTATATCGGGCTGGGGCTTGCCATGACTGCCGCCGCGTTTGAAGAAGTGGACGCAACCCCGATGGAAGGGTTTGAGCCTGCGAAATTTGACGAGATTTTGGGCCTGCGCAAGCGTGGTTTGAAAACCGTCGCGATCTTGCCTGTGGGCTACCGCGCCGAAGAGGGTGACTGGCTGAAGGGTGCTGCAAAAGTGCGCCGCCCGATGGATCAGTTTGTGACTGTGGTTGAGTAAAGCTTTCGGGCGGGGGGCTTTGGCTATTTAGGCCTGCCCCCTCCAATCTTGCGCCTAATCCCGCCGCCCAATCGCACCGTCTGACCTGCGGTTCAGCCATCGGCCAAAACTGGCCCATAGCCCTTGCCAGCAAGGCGCAAACGCACTATGAGATGCCCAACCCAAGGGGGGATTCTGTTGCGTGCCATATTTCGGCGCGCTTTTGGTTTTCCATCAAAGGCCCCATTCCAAGACCGGCGGAGACAACCGCAAGGCCCATAAATACGACGAAAAGGAAACTGATTTTAATGGCTACTATGAACACTATGGAAGAATTCGAAGCGCTTTTGGAAGAAAGCCTCGAAATTGACACCCCTCAGGAAGGGTCTGTTGTCAAAGGCAAGGTTATCGCGATTGAAGCGGGCCAAGCCATCATCGACGTCGGCTACAAGATGGAAGGCCGCGTTGATCTGAAAGAATTTGCAGACATTGGCGGCGTTGCCGAGATTAATGTTGGCGACGAAGTTGAAGTGTTTTTGGACCGCGTCGAAAACTCGCGCGGCGAAGCACAGATTTCGCGCGACAAGGCCAAGCGCGAAGAAGCTTGGGACCGTCTTGAGCGTGCCTATGCCGATGAAACTCGTGTTGATGGTGCCATCTTTGGCCGCGTCAAAGGCGGCTTTACCGTGGATCTGGGCGGCGCTGTTGCGTTCCTTCCGGGTTCCCAAGTTGACGTGCGCCCTGTGCGTGACGCAGGCCCGTTGATGGGTATGAAGCAGCCGTTCCAGATTTTGAAAATGGACCGTCGTCGTGGCAACATCGTTGTGTCGCGTCGCGCTATTTTGGAAGAATCGCGTGCCGAGCAGCGTGCCGAAGTTATCGGCAACCTGACCGAAGGCCAGACGGTTGACGGCGTGGTCAAGAACATCACCGAATACGGTGCGTTCGTTGATCTGGGCGGCGTTGACGGCTTGCTGCACGTCACCGACATGGCATGGCGCCGTGTGAACCACCCATCCGAGATTTTGACAATCGGTGAAACCGTTAAGGTTCAGGTTATCAAGATCAACAAAGAGACACACCGCATCAGCCTTGGCATGAAGCAGTTGCAGTCGGATCCATGGGATGCGGTTGAAACGCAGTATGCGCTTGGCACCGTGCACAAAGGCCGTGTCACCAACATCACCGATTACGGCGCATTTGTTGAGCTGGAAGCCGGTGTTGAAGGTCTGGTTCACGTGTCCGAGATGTCTTGGACCAAGAAGAACGTACACCCCGGCAAGATCGTTTCTACTTCGCAAGAAGTGGACGTCATGGTGTTGGAAATCGACAGCGCCAAGCGCCGCGTTTCCCTTGGCCTTAAGCAGACCCAGCGTAACCCATGGGAAGTGTTTGCAGAAACCCACCCTGTTGGCACGAACATCGAAGGCGAAGTTAAGAACATCACCGAATTCGGTCTGTTCGTTGGCCTTGATAACGACATCGACGGCATGGTTCACCTGTCCGACCTGTCGTGGGACCAGCGCGGCGAAGACGCGATTGCCAACTACCGCAAGGGCGACACGGTTCAGGCCGCTGTTACCGAAGTGGACGTTGAAAAAGAGCGTATCAGCCTGTCGGTCAAAGCGCTTGGTGAAGACACGTTCACTGATGCGGTTGATGGCGTAAAGCGTGGCTCTATCATCACGGTTGAAGTGACCGCGATTGAAGAAGGCGGCGTGGAAGTGGATTACAACGGCCAGAAGTCGTTCATCCGTCGCTCCGACCTGTCGCGTGACCGTGCCGACCAGCGCCCAGAGCGTTTTGGCGTTGGTGACAAGATCGACGTGCGCGTGACAAACATTGATCCAAAGACCCGCCGCATGGGTCTGTCGATCAAGGCACGCGAGATCGCAGAAGAGAAAGAAGCCGTGGAACAGTACGGATCATCCGATTCGGGCGCGTCCTTGGGCGACATTCTTGGTGCGGCGCTGAAAGGCGACAAAAACTGATCTAATCGGTTAAACACCCTATTAGGGCCCTGCCAAACGGCGGGGCCCTTTGTTTTTATGCGGTAATGCATGGGGTTGATTGGATTTCTTGTTTGTTACTCGGCGTTTTATCCCTATAGTTAAGAGACAAAAAAGTCAGTGGCATCAAGATCACTGACGATCACGGGGGGAATAGACGGATGATCCGTTCGGAATTGATCCAAAAGATTGCGGATGAAAATCCGCATTTAACGCAGCGCCATGTTGAACGCATCGTAAACACGGTCTTTGAAGAGATTATTGAGGCTTTGTCGCGTGGCGACCGGGTCGAACTGCGCGGATTTGGCGCGTTTTCAGTCAAGTCACGTGATGCGAGAACAGGGCGAAACCCGCGCACAGGCGAGTCGGTGCAAGTCGAAGACAAGAAGGTTCCCTTCTTTAAGACCGGCAAGCTGTTGCGCGATCGACTGAACGGAAGGTAAGGCCAGAAATGATCCGGTATCTGCGGTATGTGTTGCTGATTGCGTTGGCAATTGTTTTGCTGACGGTGGCGATTGCCAACCGTGCGCCAGTCACGCTGAACGCGTTGCCGCCGGATATGGCCGCCTTTGCCAGCCTGCATTACACGGTGACCTTGCCGCTGTATCTGGTGATTTTTGCCGGGATCGTGGCAGGTTTGATGATTGGTTTTGTGTGGGAGTGGTTCCGCGAGCACCGTATTCGCGCCACCGCCAACAGCCGCGCACGGGAAATCACCCGGTTGGAGCGTGAGTTGGAGGCGTTGCGCCGCAGCAACCCTGAGCAAAAAGACGAGGTTCTGGCGCTTCTGGATCGTCCCGCCAAAGCGGGCTGACGGATGGCCGATGTTCGTGTGAAAATCTGCGGGCTTCGCACTGCGGCAGATATGGCGGCGGTTGTGGCTGCGGGTGCGGCCTATGCCGGTTTTGTATTTTTCCCTAAATCGCCCCGACATTTGACCACTGATCAGGCGCGCCTTTTGGCCTTTGCTGCACCCCCCGGTTTGGCCAAGGTGGCGCTGACGGTGAATGCCGATGACGTCCTGCTGGACGCGATTTGCGATGCCGTGCCTTTGGATATGTTGCAACTGCACGGGACCGAGTCGCCCGAGCGTGTGGCGCAAGTGCGCGCGCGTTATGGCTTGCCGGTGATGAAGGCCGTGGGTGTGGCGGATGAGGCGGATTTGGCCGCTTTGACCGAATATTCGCTGGCCGCTGACCAGATTTTGATTGATGCCAAGCCGCCCAAAGGTGCCGATTTGCCGGGCGGCAATGGCTTGTCGTTTGACTGGCGGTTGCTGGTGGGGCGCAAGTGGTTGCGGCCTTGGATGCTGGCCGGCGGGTTGACGCCTGACAATGTCGCCGAGGCAATCCGGCTTACGGGCGCGCGGCAGGTCGATGTATCTTCTGGCGTGGAATCTGCGCCGGGGGTAAAGGATGCGGGCCTGATGGCCGCTTTTGTAAAGGCTGCACAATGATCCGTTGGCGAGATGCAAAGCGTGAGGATGTGCCAGCGATTGTGGCCCTGCTGCGTGAGGATGCCTTGGGGGCCACCCGCGAGACGGGTGATATGGAGGCCTATCTTGGGGCCTTTGATGCGATGACTTATGAATATGGCAACGATCTGATCGTGGGTGAGGCGGATGGCCGCGTGGTTGCGACCTATCAACTGACCTTCATCACCGGGCTGTCGTTGCGGGCCAGTCGCCGTGCGCAGGTGGAATCGGTGCGGGTGACGGCCAAGCTGCGGTCCGAGGGGGTGGGGGCTGCGCTTATGCGCGATGCGGAAATGCGGGCTGTTCATGCGGGTTGTACGTTGATGCAGTTAACATCTGATAAAACCCGCGAGGATGCGCTGCGGTTTTATGAAAGCGCAGGCTTTACCCCCTCGCATATCGGGTTTAAACGCAAATTAACCCCGTAGGAGGCGTTTGATGTCACGGATTATCGGCTTGGCAATGCGCCTGTGCGGCCTAGTTGTGGCTGGGGCTGCGTCCGGGATTATTGGCTTTGGTATGGGCGGCCCGGTGGGGGCGGTTTTGCTGTTTGCGATCGGCGGGTTTATTGGGTTTTTCGCAGCACCGATGGTGTGGCGCATTTGGACATCGAACAAGGGGCAATGACAATGGCCGAAGACGGTATCAACAGCTTTAAGACCGGCCCGGATGAGCAGGGCCGCTTTGGCATTTTCGGCGGGCGGTTTGTGTCAGAAACGCTGATGCCGCTGATCCTTGAGCTAGAGGCGCGCTATGAATTTGCCAAGACCGACCCGACATTTTGGGCGGAAATGGAGGATTTGTGGAAGCATTATGTGGGCCGCCCTTCGCCGCTTTATTATGCTGACCGGCTGACCAAGCATTTGGGCGGTGCCAAGGTGTATATGAAGCGTGATGAGCTGAACCACACTGGCGCGCACAAGATCAACAACGTCTTGGGCCAGATCATTTTGGCCCGCCGCATGGGGAAAACCCGGATTATTGCGGAAACCGGGGCGGGGCAGCACGGGGTTGCTACGGCGACCGTTTGCGCGAAATTTGGTTTGAAATGCGTGGTTTACATGGGTGCGCATGATGTGGAACGCCAAGCGCCGAACGTGTTTCGGATGCGGCTGTTGGGGGCCGAGGTTATTCCGGTGACCAGTGGTCGAGGCACGCTGAAAGATGCGATGAATGATGCGCTGCGCGATTGGGTGACCAATGTGCGCGATACATTTTACTGTATTGGCACAGTTGCGGGGCCTGCGCCGTACCCGGCGATGGTGCGGGATTTCCAGTCAATCATTGGCAAGGAAGTGCGCTGGCAGTTGCCCGAGCAGGAGGGTGAAGGGCGCTTGCCTGACACCTTGATCGCAGCGATTGGTGGAGGGTCGAACGCAATGGGGCTGTTCTACCCATTCTTGGATGATCCATCGGTGAATATCATCGGGGTTGAGGCGGGCGGCAAAGGTGTTGACGACCGGATGGAGCATTGTGCGTCGTTGACTGGCGGACGGCCCGGCGTGTTGCACGGCAACCGCACCTATTTGCTGCAAGACGATGACGGCCAGATTTTGGAAGGGTTTTCGATCTCGGCCGGGTTGGATTACCCCGGCATTGGCCCCGAACATTCCTGGCTGCATGACACGGGCCGCGCGCAATATGTGTCGATCACGGACACCGAGGCGCTGGAGGCGTTCCAGCTGTCATGTGCCTTGGAAGGGATTATCCCCGCGTTGGAGCCCAGCCACGCGCTGGCCCATGTGATGAAGATTGCGCCTAAGCTGCCGGCCGAGCATATCATCGTGATGAATATGTGTGGGCGCGGCGACAAGGACATCTTTACCGTGGCCAAGCATCTTGGCTTTGACATGAAGATCTAAAGCATGGGGGCAGGCGGTTTTGCTTGCCCCTTTGTCGCTATTTCAAGCGCGGCACGCCACCGGGCAAGGGGAATTTGTCAACCACGCCTGCGCGCAGCCCGCGCCCGATGCGGTGGGCAAGGGCCGACCATTGGGTGGCGGTTTCGGGCGGCAGTTGTTGCGCAAGCACTTGGTCAAACAATACCAGCCAATCATCGAACATGCCCGGACGAACACCGTGCGCCGCCTTGTGGATGGCCATTGGGTTGCCGTCATAGCTGCGTTCAAACAAAATCGCGTTGCGCCAAAAACGGGCGATTTTTTCTTCATGCGCGGGCCAGTCGGTGACATGGGCGGCAAACACCGGCCCCAGTTTGGGATGCGCGCGCACGCCCGCGTAGAAACCGGCGACGACACCGTCGATTTGGGCAGGGGTTATGGGAAAGCGGGCCAAGGACATGGGGTAGGGCTACGCCCCCGCGATACTGGCCGCAAGGGCCATGGTGTCGCGGTGTTCACGCGCGGGCATAGCGCTGCAAGATATCAAGCGGGATGATATCAAGCGTGCGGATATGGGTGGCGGTCAGTTTGACCTGCGGGGCGGCGCCTTCGTCATGCGCTTGCAAAAAACGGCTGGCGCAGAGGCACCAGCTGTCGCCCGGTTTCAGGCCTGCAAACCCATATTCGGGCCGCGGGGTGGACAGGTCATTGCCAAGATATTTCGACAAAGCCAGAAATTCAGCCGTCATCACCGCGCAAACGGTGTGAAGGCCTTGGTCATCGGGGCCAGTATCGCAGCAGCCATTGCGAAAGAATCCGGTCAAGGGCGTGGTTGAGCAGCCTTCGAGTGCGCCGCCCAGAACATTCGTTGATTTCAGCTTTGCGGGTTTCATAGGGTAAGTCTGCCTTTACTCATGAACGGCTGCGATGCTCCGGATCACCGCGATAGGATTTGAATAGGCCATTGGGTCGGACATCTCGCCTGACGTAAGGTCAATATAAAGATATTTTTGGCAAATTCCATACTTTAAGCGGTTGTTGGCGACGGCTTGGTCGGCCGATCTTGCGCGCGGCCCATCTATCTGCGCGGCGTTAAAGTATGGGGGCCTGCCAGTCGACCCAACGGCCATGAAAATCGACGCGCCCCAGCGGAATGGTCAGCGCGCCGGGCCAGAGACGCAAGGTCAGGGCGGCACCCGGTTCGGTCCCATCGCTTTCCATGGACAGATGCGCCAAGGGGGCAGACGCGGTGGCGCGATTGCCTGCGGCTTGCAACAGTGCCTCGCCCCGCGCTTGGGCGATTTTCGGGAAATATTGCCAAGCCACGGTGTGATAGATCAGGTGCAAATGGCCCGGAAATTGGGTTTGCAAACGGGTTTCCAACCAGTCCACGGCATCGGCGCGGTCGATGTGCAGGTCTTTGGCCAGCCCTATCGCGGTTTGGGTCAAGGCCATGCGGTGCGGTTGATCGGCCCAGATATAGGCACGGATGCGCAGGCTGTCGCGGGTGACATCCAGCGGGTTCAGATCAACCGCGCGGCGTTGGGTGACCTGAGGTTGGGAGCCGGGCGGCATGGCACCGCGCCATTCGGGGGTCAGGCGCAGCGGGCTGTCACGGTCGCCAAAACCGCCGCCGATATCCAGCGCATAGCGGTCCCAGTTCAGGTTCAGCCCCGCGCTTGCCCCCAGTTCAGACAGCACCATCGGCAGGCCAAAGCGCGCCGCCAGCCAATGCCCGGCGGCGATTAAGGGGGCCGAGCGGCGGACCTCATTGGTTTGGGGGGCGCTGGCCAGCCAATCCAGTAGGGGCGTGGGCGCAAGGTCGGTCGTATCCAGCAAGACGGCCAGCGCTTCAATATCGGTATAGCGGGCGGGGTTGGTGTAAAAGCTGCGCAAAGCTGGCGGGTCGCCTTGCAGCGCCAGTGCATGCAGGCCGCCTGCAAGCCGCAAGGCGAGCGCATCGGCACGGCCCGAAGGGTCACCCGGCCAGCCCAGCACCCGGTCGGCCACCGGGGTGCCAGGGGTCAGCCCATCGGCCAGCAAGCGCAAAATGCGTGCGGTAAAGGGCGAGTCCAAGGCCTGACAGGCATCGGCCTGAACGCGAAAGCTGTTGCGGACAGCCTCGGTCATCGGAACCTGTCGGCCAGTCTTTGCAGCGCGTTGCGGGTGTCGGGCGCGGGTTCTGGGGCAGAATCTGGGTCGGGTTTGGGGGCAGGGGCTGGTTTTGCCGCATTGGGTTGCGCCCCGGTTGACGGGCGCGGGGGCGCGGTGCGCAAGGCCACGGCGTTGGAAAACTTGGGGCCATCGCCTGCCGCCAAATAGGGTGCGCCATCGGACAGGCCGCGCAGCAGATCATCCAGCCAGTCCTGATCGGCCTTGGCGAAATCATGCAGAACATAGCCCGCCACCGCATCTTTGTGGCCCGGATGGCCAATGCCAAGGCGGACGCGGCCATAGGCCTCGCCAATATGGGCATGGATGGAGCGCAGGCCATTGTGGCCCGCATGGCCGCCGCCCTGCTTCAGGCGCATTTTGCCGGGGGCAAGGTCAAGTTCATCGTGGAACACCATAACCTGCGCAGGCGTGATTTTGTGGAATGCCATGGCCGATTGCACCGCCTCACCCGACAGGTTCATAAAGGTTTCGGGTTTCAGCAGCAAAATGCGGGTGTCGCCCAAGCGACCCTCGGCCGCCAAGCCTTTGAATGCCTTTTTCCAAGGACCAAAGCTGTGATCCGCGGCGATACGGTCCAGCGCCATAAAGCCGATGTTATGCCGGTTGCCCGCATATTTCGCGCCTGGATTGCCCAAGCCTACAAACAGTTTCATCACCGCTGCCCCTTTTGACTGGCCGTAGGAATAGCATCCAACGCATCCTATCAATATGAAAAAAACGCGGCAGGCCCAGGGCCGCCGCGTTTTGTGACCCGTCCCGTGAAGGCGGATTATTTTTCGTCGGCTTCCGCCTCGTCTGTGGTTTCATCAGTCTCATCTTCCGAACCATCACCGCCCGCAGAACGTAGGCTTGATGGGGCCGAGATGTTGCCGATTACAAAGTTACGATCAACCGTGGGCTTTGCGCCTTTTGGCAAGACGATGTCTTGGATGTGAATAACGTCGCCCACTTCCAAGCCTGTCAGGTCCACTGTGATGTGGTCTGGAATGTCGCTTGCGTTCACGTCCAATTCGACTTCGTTCCGCACAACAACCAATGTGCCGCCCTTTTTCAGACCGGGAGCTTGTTCGTGGTTGATGAATTCAACATGAATGAACAGGCCAATCCGGCTGTTGGCGCGCAGGCGCATGAAGTCCACGTGCAACGGCGTATCACGGACCACGTCACGCTGAACATCGCGGCAAATGACGCGAACGTCTTTGTGGCCTTCAACCTTCAGGTTAAACAGCGTGGACAGGAAGCGGCCAGCCTTAAGGTGCTTCAACAGGTAATGGTACTTCATGGTCAGGGCGACAGGCTCTGCGCCACCACCGTAAACCACTGCCGGTACCAAGTTATCACGACGAGCTTGGCGGGCGGCCCCCTTGCCTGTCCCCGCGCGAACCTCGGCTACAAGATCTGGGATCTCTTTTGCCATTGTAATTCTCCATATGTTAAATCCGCCGCCCTCCAAGGGTGTGCGACGCGACTGGGGGGCTATAGCGGGGAATCACCTTGGGGGAAAGGCTGAAAGTGCCATTGGGTTTGCAGATAGGGCGTGGAATCTGGGTCTTGCTGCCAATCGGCATCGGCTGTAGCTGAAAATGATCGGTTTGGAGCGCGCGATGTCCTTTTCTGCCACCCTTGTTGCGGCGCGCCCGGCGCTGGCCAGCTTTGCCGCGATGGGCATTGTGTGGGGCTGTTTTGCGGCCACATTGCCGGATATCAAGGCCATGCTGGGGGTGGATGAGGCGGCGCTGGGGGTACTGATCCTTGGCGCGCCGATTGCCGCCGTTGCGGCGATGTTGGTGGCCCCTGCGACTGGGGTGATGTTGGGGCGCTATGCCTTGCCGCTGGCGAGTGTGGCGATGGCGCTGGCGTTCATTTTACCGGGGCAGGCGCCGCTTGCGGAGGGCATGATGTTGGCGGCCTTTGCCGTGGCGATGGCGGCGTGTGGGGCCACGACTGGCACGCTGGATGTGTTGATGAATGCACGGGTGGCGGCGATGGAGAATGTGCGGGGCCATTCGCTGATGAACCTGTGCCACGCGGCCTATTCGCTGGGCTATGCGGCATCGGCCTTGCTGTCGGGGGCGTTGCGCGGGGCGGCTTGGGCACCGGGGCAGGTGATGCTGACGGCGGCGCTGATTGCCTTGGTGTTGGGGCTGTTGTCGTTTGAACGGGACGGCGCGATTGACGGGTTGGGCAAGCCCAAGGATGGCAGCTCGCCTGCGCTGGGGCGGGCCACGATGATTGGCGGGGCGATTGTGATGATCGCCTTCTTGTCAGAAAACGCGGCAGAAAGCTGGTCGGCACTTCATATTGAACAGACCTTGGGCGGCAGCCCCGCGCAAGGCGCCTTTGGCCCGGCGGCGATGGCGTTGACGATGGCGGTGGCGCGGTTGGGCGGGCAAAGCATTATCGCGCGGGTCAGCCCGTTGCGGTTGCTGACATTTGGCGCGGTGATCGCAGGGATTGGCGCGCTGATTGCAGCGGCGGCGGTTAGCCCGGCGATGGCCTATGTCGGGTTTATCGTGCTGGGGATTGGCGCATCGGTCGTGGCACCAACCGCCTTTACGTTGGTTGGGCAAATGGCCCGGCCCGAAGCACGGGCGCGGGCGGTGGCACGGGCCACTTTGTTGGGGTATTTCGGCTATTTCTTTGGCCCGCCGATGATCGGGTTTATCGCGGCCAGCTTTGGCTTACGGGCGGCGTTTGGTTGTGCTGCCGTGGCCTTGCTGGCCGTGACTGTGCTTGCGCCGTTGATGCTGCGCAAGCCGAATTAAACCATTTCAATCGACCCAGTCGCCTTCAAAATCCTTGGGGATCAGCAGGTTATGGCGACCAAGGTCGTCAATGTTGCGTTCGCCTACAAGGCCCATGGTGGTGATCAGTTCCTTTTGGATAACCTCCAGCGCCTTGGTCACGCCTGCCTCACCCATCGCCCCCAAACCGTTCACAAAGGCGCGGCCGATATAGGTGCCTTTGGCCCCCAAAGACAGCGCTTTCAACACGTCTTGGCCAGAGCGGATACCGCTGTCCATATGGACCTCAATCTTGTCGCCAACCGCGTCCACGATGCTTGGCA
>CBDTUV010000054.1:0-12312 GCA_965363575.1 uncultured Pseudorhodobacter sp.
CCGCAAATACCCGGCGAAATGCGTCTGCTTGGCATTGGTTCAGTATCCTGGCAATCAAAACATCCAAAAATGTTGCGTGATACACTTAGCAGCTTTGGCGGTCCGCAGCCCGGCATTGAAAATGCTTGCCAATGACCGCAAGAGGGCTGGATCGGCAAGGCTTGGTATTTTTTTGCGCGATTATTGCGTCGATTTGCAATGGCTATCCACCACCCTTTGGACCATCGGTGCAAAATGGGCAAAGGGTGGGGTTTCCATATCGGCGTGTTTGCCTGCCTCATCCAGATAGCGGACCTGAATGATCTGGTCGAGATTTGGATTGCGCTGAAACTCTGCCACTTCAGCCGCGTTCATCGGGCCGCCTTGCAGGCCAAGGGTATGCACCGAAGCCGCCGATAAGCGGTTGAAATATTCGGGTTTTGTCGCGCAGAGATAGCGTTTTGCGGCGACGTGATACCGCACGCAATCGGTAACAAGGGTGGGAAAGAATGGGGCCAGAACCTCTGCCCCCGCGTCTTCATGGTGGCGGTCCTCTACGTCGTCGGGATGATAGGTCCCGAACTCCGAAGTAAAATGCCCGATGTCATGCAAAAGCGCGGCGACGATCACCACCTCTGGTGCATTGGCGCGTTCAGCCAGCGTGGCACCTTGCAGCATGTGCTGTGCCATGGTCACGGGTTCACCTAAATATTCTTCGCCGCCGCGCCGTTCAAAGATATCGCCTAGAAAAGCCACTATCGTTTGCGGGGAAAGGTCAGTCATTCAGCGGCCTCCAAGTTCGTTTTCATCGCCGCGAGGGTGGAATTCAGCCCATCTTTGTCGGCATAGCAGCCCTGCAGCCAGCGTGTCCCAGCCCCGCTATAGCCTTTGCGCGCATGTAAAACCCGCGTGTTATCAACGATAAAGCTTTCACCGGGGTTCAGGCGGAACGTCACCTCCATCGCGGTATCGTCGATAATTTCGGCAAAACGACGATAGGCGGCATAATAGGCATCCATATCATCGAAAGGCACATCAATGATGGCTGCCGCAGAGCGATTGTTGAACCGCACGCTGATCAGTTCCCCATCCGGAGCCAGCTCAATCATCGGGCGGCGCGATTGCAACCGCACGCCGGCTTCACCAGCATATTCAAAGCGCGCACAATATTTGGAAAGCAGCGCAAAGCCTTCGGGGTTTTCCGCGCGCAACCGCTGCGCGCAGGCAAAACCATCAACGACCATGTTCTCACCGCCCGCGGCCGAGGATTCAAGGCAGTAGAGGACCTGCACTGTCGGCACCGGATCGCGGTACGGATTGTCAGTATGGGCCTGCAGGCCCAAGCCGGTATAGGCAAGGTTGGTCGGGTTCACCTCGGTGCGGACCTCGAATTTTCGGCCATAATTGGTTTCGCGCACATAGCCAAACAAATCCACCACATCAAACAGCGCGCCATCGCACACTGGGCCGTCGGTCAGCTTGCCAAAACCATAGCGCGCGACCTGTGCCAGCCACGCGCGTTTCGCGCCTGCGTCAACCTGAACCTGCGGCAGACTCGCCACCGGAACCGAGCCCATCAGTCCCGCATTCCACGGCTCTACCCCTGGCGCAGTCCAGCCCGGTTCTTGTTCCTTGTCCCTGTCATAGTTCAGCGCAAGCAGTGTTGGTATATCAAAGCTTACTGCCTTGTTTTCCGGCTGAAAAACCAGTTTCAAGCTTTGCCCGTCCACAACCGCTGTGCCGACATGAATGTCGCGCGGAATATCGGCCAAGGTGATCAACCGCTGCCCGTTTCCGGGCGCACGGGTTTGCGGATCCCAAGCGTTATCGCGTAGCCAGACCGCATGATACCGCGCGGGGTTCTTGCCGTTTTGAGTTAGGGTCAAAACACGACCGTCAGCGTCCAAATTCACGTCAAACATCATCGCCTCATCATTAGAATTCGATAGCATATTGGCGTGGATTATCATAAACACAACAAAACAAAAACGCGTCTGAGATACAGGTTTACTTATGTCAAATCGTCCCCTCCCGCTTGAATGGGTGCGCGCCTTTGAAACAGCAGGGCGACTTGGCAGCTTCATCGCGGCCTCGGGCGAGTTGTCAATCACCCAGGCCGCCATCAGCCAACGCATCGGCCACCTGGAGGCGCATCTTGGCGTTCGCCTGTTTTTGCGCAAGCCGCGTGGCGTTTCCTTAACGGTCGAAGGCGAGGCGTGGTTGCCCTATGTCACCACACACCTCCGCGCGATCCATCAAACGGCGGATGATCTGTTCGGCCATGGCCCGCGGCAGATTACGATTGCCGCCAGCGCTTCGGTCATTCAATCTTGGCTGGTGCCGCGTTTGGCGCGCGTGCAGACCGCCGATCGGTTAAGTTTTTCGTTCTCCACCATGGTTTTAAAGGAGGACTTCGACAAAGGCGGCGGCGTTCATATCCGCTATGGCGACGGACCATGGCCCGGATACCGGTCTGCCAAGTTGTTTAACGAAGAACTTTCCCCCGTGGCGTGTCCCGATCACGCACATGGCGATTGGCACGCAAAACCCCGTATCGCACTGTCAGGCCCGCGGCTTGGTTGGGCGGATTGGGGGGCAATGACGGGCCCCGCGCCCCATCTGCGCTTTGACAGTTTCATCGCGGGCCTAGCAGCGGCAGAAATAGGGGCGGGCGTACTTTTGGCGTCCTTGCCACTGGCGGCCACATCCTTGGCGGCGGGCCGAGTGGTGCGGTTGGACGCGCAAAGCCTTCGACCCAGCGCAAGTTATTGGATCCTTGCCCAGCCAGACCACTGCTCAGAAGCACAATGGCGTGCCTTGACCCGCGCCTTTTGCGAAAGCTGCGATGCCTAGGTGATTCCCCCTAATCGGCGAGGGAGTAAAATGGACAATCCTTTTGGGTCTAACCAAAGATTTCTGTTTCTAACTGAGCCACATCACCCCTTCAATTTGCTTGCGTGATATTCAATGGCGCTTGCCAGACCCTTCAGTGATCGCTTTTCTTCGTCACTCAGATCGCCGAGTTCTAGTTCTGTTTTCTCAAATAAGATCTCAAGCTCTCGCATTTTGTCCTTCAGGTGGCTAAGCCGTTCTATTCGTTCTGCAGGGGTCATCATCTCTATCTCCTGAAAAGTTGGTGGTCCGCTTAACCTTAATAGCAGATTTTGGCCACGGCTTGGTAAATCGGCAACCAAAACAGACAACAATGCCGTTGCGTGCAGGGAAATGGCTGGGACTTAATCATTGGGGGAAGTGAAACAACCCAACCCGCGCGAATTGCACGGGGTTGGGTCGGAGGTGTTGGGTGCGGGACGCGGAAATGACTTTTGCCAAACAGGTCGGTGCTGCGGTGTTGCGGACTTAGCAACCTTTGAAATCATCGCTAGGCGTTTAATCCCACGACTTGATCATCGGATCGAACATCCAAGACGGAGATGGGTTTGGCTTAGGACTCTTGGGAACCGATGCGATAGCCTTGTTAAATAGGCCGCGCCGTTGGCGAAACTTGCTTTAGTTGAAAGCAGGCATTTCACCAAAGCGCCAACCTGCGGGCACTTGATGCTCGATAATAAATCAGCATCCTCACCCTGACAGTGGCAGGTCTATTACAAACCGGCTGCCTTTGCGCTCAGTACTGCTTGCGCTGATTGTACCACCGGCGCGGGTGACAAGTGTTCGGCTAATCGACAACCCCAACCCGGTTCCCAAGGCCCGTTTGGTCGTGAAGAATGGATCAAATATCCGCGCCAACACCCTAGGCTCCATTCCGGATCCCGTGTCAGTAACCTCAATCGCCATACGATCGGTCCCGGTTAACCAAGTTCGAATACTAAGAGTTCCACCCTTAGGCATCGCTTGGATCGCGTTAATCATAAGATTGACCAGCACTTGCTGCAACTCTGTTTGGTTCATTGACACCGCACCACCCGCTTGCAGATCCAAGACCACGTCAATCTCGGCACCAGTCAGCAAATGTTGGACCAGCGGCAAGGTTTCGCGAATGACCTTATCCGGCGTGTGGCCGGGGCCTTCATCGGCGTATTCTTCAGGGCGGGCAAATCGCAAAAGCTTGCTGATCAAGATATGAATGGCTTGGATTTGATCCTGTATCAGGGTGAATTCTGTACGCAAGCTGACGGCGCGTTCGCCCAAATCATCACGCACAACATCCAAATTCCCCTGAATAACGGCCAACGGGTTGTTGATCTCATGCGCTACACCCGCCGTAATTTCGCCAATGGCAGCCAGTTTTTCTGACACGATTAACTGCTGGGTTGTCATATCCAGTTGCCGATTGGCGGCTTCCAAATCTGCCGTGCGCGCGGCTACGCGGGTTTCAAGCACCTCCGCCCAATCGCGCAACCGCTTTTCGCGTTCTTGCAATTGATCGAGAAGGGTGTCGAGATGGGTCGCCACGCGGCTAATCTCATCCTCGGGCGCGTCAAGGTTGACCCGAGCGCCAAGATCGCCCTGTTCAACTGCGCGGATAACACCATCAATCCGCTCTAACGGTTTGAAAATCCCGCGTGCCCATCCCAGCAAGATCGGTGTCGACACCAGCACCACGATAAGAAAAGTAAATGCAATTTGATAAAGGGTGCGGCGCTTTGCATCGGCAAAATCCGCCTCCAGAAATCCGACATAAAGCATACCGACCCGTCGCCCATAGCTATCGGCAATCGGTTCATAAGCCGAGACATACCAGTCATTTACCACAAAGGCACGGTCCAGCCATATCCGCCCTTCATCAAGCACGCGCCCCCGGACAGCGGCCGAAACGCGTGTCCCCAAAGCCCGCACATCTTCGAACAAACGGACATTGGTGCTGATGCGCACATCATCCAAAAACAGCGTTGCTGTGCCGCCGCCGCCGCCACTTAGGCTCCCGCGGGGGTACACAAGGTCGTTCATCTCATCGATAAAGCCCAAGTTGTGGTTCAATAAAATACCCCCCACCAACGCACCACCCGGCGCAGGCGCGGCTGTGTGAACCACCATGCCACGGTTTTCAATGACCCGGTTGCTTGGCACCGCCGCCTTGGTGGGCACCAGTGAAATGCGCGCACGTTGTGCCAGCGCGGGATCAATCGCCGCTAGATCAGCGGCGCTGAAAACATCAATCGCACTGCCCGTTTCGCCCATTAGGGCTGCCTGAACCACAGGCCACCCATCGGGTGTTGCGGTAAAAAACAGAAAGTCAAAGCCCAGTTTCTTTCGGCTACCCTCCAAAAACGCGGTTCTTTGTGCAAACGGCACCGCCTGAAACGCCGACGACCCCGCCAGAGCCTCTATCGCTGCGCCGCGGCTTTGCATCAGGCCTGCAAGATGCTGATGCGCAATCGTAAGCTCAGAATGGACCTTGGCGATCAGAACGTCATCAAACTGACGGGTCCAGTTTTTTGCAGCGGTCGCCAAAAGCAATGGCAGGACAATCAGTAGAGGCAAAAGTGCAATCAACAACATCCGCCCACGAACCGACCGGCGCAATATGGCCGGGATCAGACTTGCACGCGGGCGGGCTGGTTTAGTCATTCCATTGGGCACATTTTCGATCAATTGTCTTGCGTGAGACGCCAAGACGGCGGGCAGCTTCGGCCCGATTGCCGCCGCAAGATTCTAGGATCGACAAAATGTGACGTCGCTCGACAGCTTGCAACGATTCAGCAGGTTCGCTGTTTTCGGACCCATCAGCCCCCGCAAATTCTGGCGGAAACTCCCCCAGAATTAAAGAGCGTTCAATCAGGTTTCGCAACTCGCGCACATTCCCCGGCCAATCATACCGGGCGAGGTTCAAGGTCACAGACTCTGGGATGGGCAGCGCCGCCCTGCCCTGCTCTCGCGCGAACTTTTCCATAAAGTGTTCGGCCAGGTCGGTGATGTCTGACACACGGTCACTGAGCTTTGGCATTTCTACAGTAAACACGTTGATCCGGTGAAAAAGGTCTTTGCGGAACGTACCGCGTGCCACAGCCGCCTCTAGGTCAATGTTCGATGCAAACATAAAGCGCAGGTTCAAAGGCACCTCGCGTTCCGCCCCGGCCGGACGGATCCGATTGTCTTCAATAACACGCAGCAAAGTTGCCTGTATCGCGAGAGGCAGTTCCCCGACTTCATCCAACAACAAGGTGCCACCCGACGCGTGCAGCAGCAACCCGTCGCGCCCAGATGACACATCGCCAAACAGTTCCATAGCCAACCTATCTGGCGAGATGGCAGCGCAATTGACGGGGACAAAGGGCTTGTTGGCGCGATCAGACATGGCGTGCAAAGTGCGGGCTGCAACCTCTTTGCCCGTACCGCTGTCACCGCGAAACAGCACGGCCGTCGGCATCCGTGCAACCTTTTCCAGTGATTTTCGCACCGCAGTCACGCCAGGTGAATTGCCTATCAACCGCCCCCGCGTCCCTGGCGCATCGGCCCGCAATTCATATTTCAGCAAGAAATTTTCACGCCGAAGATAGCGCTGATCCATTGACCTGCGGACAGCGTTCAATATCTGGTTTGACCGAAACGGTTTGAGAACAAAGTCAGCCGCCCCCACGCGCAAAGCATGAATAGCCGTGTCCAGATCGGCATAGGCGGTCATCAAAATCGCTTCGGCAAAAAAACCAACGCGCCGCTGCTCTGATAGCCAGTCCAAACCAGACTGGCCCGGCATAACATTGTCCAAGATAACAAGGTCGAAATGATAGCCGTCCATTAGCTTTGACGCAGCATCGGCGCTGTCGGCCTCTTCGATCCGTTTGCACCGCGGTCCCAGCGTTCGCACCAAAAAGTTGCGGATGCCAGGCTCATCATCCACCACAAGGATCGAGACATTGGCCAGAACACTGTCAATTTCAGAGCTTACGACCGCACCATGCGGTGGGGCCTCACCCGAACCGGGATGCGTCATACCTGCGCTGTGCCTTTCACTTGTCCAGACGGACCGACGGGCTGCTTGTCAGATCTTGTGCTGAAAATCCTGCATAGCCCAGTCCAACACTTGCTAGCACCGCAACCAATCCAATGGATAAAAACGCCAGATACATGCTTTTCATGCGTCGCAATCCTTTTTGTGACTAGGGTCGCATTTCCGCGCCCCAATTTCCTGCCCCACTCCAAGTGGCCCGGCGATTTTTTGACTATTTCGCAGGGCGCACTTCGGCTTTCGCTGCGGCACTCGCCTTCACTTCTTCAAGCCACAGGCCATGGTGTTCCTTTGCCCACTGCTCGTCAACCTCACCCGAGCCCATCGCATCAAACGCGCCCTGCATCCCCACTGACCCCAAGTAGATATGGGCAAAGATGATCGCCATGAAGATGAATGCGACAATAGCGTGCCAAGACTGCGCAAGCTGCATTTCAACATGCGGCGGCAGCGCTGCCGGTAACGCATCAAAACCCAGAGCTTGCGGAAGCCCCCACGCGTTCAAATATTCAAACGTAGCGGCGAACATTGGCAATTCGAAGGGGAACAAAAGCGACACCCCCGAGACCGAAATAGAAACGCCGAGCACGATCACCGCCCAAAAAATCAACTTTTGCCCAGCATTGAATTTCTTTGCAGGTGGATGAACGCCTTTCGAAAACAACCCGCCCCCGACAGCCAGCCACTTAAGATCATGTTTGTTCGGGATATTATGGGCAATCCAAAATACAGTGATCATGATCAAACCAAGCATAAATGCCCAAGCCACGTTATTGTGGACCCATTTTCCGGCAATCGCTATCGGTGCAAATGTTTCATGTCCCATTAAAGGAATTATGAAATGCCGCCCAAACAGCTGGATCAGCCCTGTGATACCAAGCAAAATGAAAGATCCAGCCAAAAGCCAATGGGCAAAACGCTCTATCGACGGAAAGCGGAGCACCTTGCGACCGCTGAGTTCGCCATCAATACGGATTTTACCGCGGATTGCGTAGAACACCAACAACAGCCCCAACATGCCAATCAAAAGCCAGCCACCATAGGTCGCAAGCGGCCCTTCACGAAATTTAAGCCACGTCATTCCACCGTCTTGCATCAAGACATCTGCGGCGGGGCTGCGCGAAGAGACGACGACATCGGCCTTATTATACCGCAGCGCGCGCCAGTCATCGGATTGGGAAACGCCGCCCAATGTGCCCAGTTGGTTTTTAATTGGGGCAGCGTTATCGGGCACACCAAGATTGTCGCTTCGATACGCCCCATCAACCGCAAGCCCTTTTTGACGCTCTAAAATATCTTGCAGCGTTGTGGCACCCCCGGTTGCAGAGCGGTCTGTAACCAGCGCCTCCTGCGCGGTCGCAGGAAAGGTTACAAACACCGACAAAAGCATGAGTATCGAAAAGAAAAGTCTTGGGGTCATCGCCACCACCTGAAGTCAAAGGTAAATGCAGGTTTAACCCGCAGCACAGTCAGTGCCACGGGCCAAACGATCTGCAGAACAGCGGCCCCAAACTGGGCCACGCTTGATTTACGGGGTCCCTACTTTCTTCTCATAGGCTGTACCCCAGCCCCATGCACCGGACCCGAACCCGCGCGCGACGACACGTTCACGGTAGATCGACGAGACAGTATCCCCGTCACCGGCCAGCAACGCCTTGGTCGAACACATTTCGGCGCAGATGGGCAACTTGCCTTCGGCAATCCGGTTCCGGCCATATTTGGAAAACTCCGCTGTGGAATTATCCACCTCGGGACCACCTGCACAGAACGTACATTTGTCCATCTTGCCACGGCTGCCAAAGTTGCCAGCCTGCGGATACTGCGGCGCGCCAAAGGGGCATGCATAGAAGCAATAACCGCAACCGATGCACAGATCTTTAGAGTGCAAAACGATGCCATCCGCAGTCTGATAGAAGCAATCGGTCGGGCAAACCGCCATACACGGCGCGTCCGAACAATGCATACAGGCAACCGAGATCGAGCGCTCACCCGGTTTGCCGTCATTGATCGTCACGACACGGCGACGATTGATACCCCACGGAACTTCGTGCTCGTTTTTACAGGCCGTGACACAGGCGTTACATTCGATGCAGCGTTCGGCATCACACAGAAATTTAGCTCTTGCCATGATGTTTGCTCCTTAAGCCGCTGAGATTTTGCAAAGGGTGGCCTTAGTTTCTTGCATTAAGGTCACCGCGTCATAGCCGTATGTTTGCGCGGTATTGCTGCTTTCGCCCAAGACAACCGGATCGGCGCCTTCGGGATATTTGCTGCGCTGATCAATACCTTGGAAATGACCACCAAAGTGGAAGGGCATGAAGGCCACGCCCGCACCCACACGTTCGGTCACCATCGCCATCACTTTGACCTTGCCGCCTTCTGGCCCTTCGACCCAAACTTGGGCCTTGTCTCGCACGCCAAGGTTATTGGCGTCGCGTGGGTTGATCTCAATGAACATGTCTTGCTGCAATTCAGCCAGCCATGGGTTGGACCGGGTTTCATCACCGCCGCCCTCATATTCTACCAAGCGCCCCGACGTCAGGATAATCGGATATTCGGTCGAAAAGTCTTTGGCTTGGATCGATGCGTACAGCGTAGGCAAACGGTAAAGTTTGCGGTCGCTGTAGGTTGGGTAATCCTCGACCAGATCACGGCGGTTGGTGTAAAGCGGCTCGCGGTGCAATGGAACCGGGTCAGGGAAAGTCCACACAACGGTGCGGGCCTTGGCGTTGCCGTAAGGCGCGCATTCATGCAAGATAGCAACCCGTTGGATGCCCCCCGAAAGGTCCAACTTCCAGTTTGCGCTTGGTCCGCCGACAGCGTCAATCGCAGTCCGCTCTGCATCCGTCAGATCCTTGTCCCAACCCAAATCCATCAGCATCTGCATGGTAAACTCAGGGTAACCATCCTGAATTTCGGAGCCAACCGAATACACGCCTTCAGCCAGCAGGTTTTCACCGTCACGTTCCACACCAAAACGAGCACGGAACGTCAGGCCACCTTTAGAAACCGGCTTTGACATATCATAGAGATTTGGGGTGCCCGGATGTTTCATCTCGGGTGTGCCCCAACATGGCCATGGCAACCCGTAATAGTCGCCATCTGCCGGGCCACCGATGGCCTGCAACGTTGTGCGATCAAAGGTATGCTGATTGGCCATATGCAGCTTGAGCCGCTCAGGGCTTTGCCCTGTGTAGCCGACCGTCCACATACCACGGTTAAACTCGCGTGTGATGTCTTCGACATTCGGCTCGTTCTCGCTGTCCATGCTGATATTGCGCAGCAACCGGTCGGCAAAACCGAACTTTTTGGCAAAGAGCGCGATGATCTCATGGTCTGTTTTGCTTTCAAACAGCGGTTCCATGATTTTATCGCGCCATTGAAGCGAACGGTTGGACGCTGTGACCGAACCGCGTGTTTCAAACTGCGTGGTCGCAGGCAGCAGATACACACCATCAGTCCGGTCATGCAACACGGCAGAAACTGTTGGGAACGGGTCAACAACGACCAACGTGTCCAGCTTTTCCATCGCCGTTTTCATCTCGGTCATTCGGGTCTGCGAGTTGGGCGCATGTCCCCACAGAACCATAACCTTGATGTTGTCGTTCTGGTCGATATTGGCTTTGTCTTCCAAAACGCCATCAATCCAGCGCGATACCGGGATACCGTTCTCGTTCATCAGGTTGCGCTCTTTGCCGTCTTTGTCCAGAACCGCTTTACCTTCGGCGTCCTTTAGGGTGACAAAACGACCCGTGAGCCAATCAAGATCTTCCTCCCACACACGGGCCCAATGTGCCCAGGCGCCGGGCGCAAGGCCGTAGTAGCCTGGCAAATCATGGCTGAGGACGCCAAGATCAGTCGCCCCTTGCACGTTGTCGTGGCCGCGGAAAATGTTGGTACCGCCACCAGAAACGCCCATGTTGCCAAGTGCAAGTTGCAAGACGCAATAGGCGCGGGTGTTATTGTTGCCGTTGCTATGCTGCGTGCCACCCATGCACCAGATCAAAGTGCCGGGGCGATTGTTGACCAGCGTGCGGGCAACCCGCTCCATTTGGCTGCCGGGTACGCCAGTCACGCGCTCGGTCTCCTCGGGGTTCCACTTTTTAACTTCTTCACGGATCTGGTCCATGCCCCAAACGCGGGTGCGGATAAACTCTCTATCCTCCCAGCTGTTTTCAAAGATATGCCACAGCAATCCCCAAATCACAGCAACGTCGGTGCCGGGGCGGATGCGCATATATTCATCTGCATGGGCCGCCGTACGGGTAAAGCGCGGATCAGCCACGATCAGTGGTGCATTATTTTCTTCTTTGGCCTTCAGCATATGCAGCAGCGATACAGGATGCGCCTCTGCCGGATTGCCACCGATCAAGAAGATCGCCCTGGATTTATGAATATCATTGTAGCTGTTGGTCATGGCGCCATAGCCCCATGTGTTTGCAACACCCGACACGGTCGTCGAGTGGCAAATACGGGCTTGGTGATCGACGTTGTTCGAACCCCAATAGGCGGCAAATTTCCGGAACAGATACGCCTGTTCATTGCTGTGTTTAGCCGAGCCGAGCCAGTAAACCGAATCCGGCCCGCTTTCTTCGCGAACCGCCGTCATCTTGTCACCAATCTCGTTTATAGCCTGTTCCCACGAGATGCGTTTCCATTCCCCGCCCTCTTTCTTCATCGGGTATTTCAGGCGACGTTCGCCATGCGCGTGCTCGCGCACCGCAGCCCCCTTGGCGCAATAACCGCCAAGGTTGAACGGACTGTCAAAGCCAGGCTCCTGCCCGATCCATACGCCGTTATCGACCTCGGCAATCACCGTGCAGCCAACCGAGCAGTGGGTACAGACTGATTTGATCGTCTGAACCGAATTTGCCACTGCGGTTTGTGCATCTGCGCGTGTGACCGTGCCGCCTGTGGCCCCCAAGGCCGCCAAGCCACCAATCGCAAGGCCGGACCCGCGCAAAAAACCCCGCCGGTCGACGGATTTTTCCGAAATGGCCGATAGAAGTGGAGCCCTGTGGCCGCTGCGTTCTACGCCGCTGGTTTTTCTCTTTAGCATGTCTCTCTCCCTTTTTTGGCCATATGGCCTTGGGTATTGAAAATGCCTGCATTGTGGGCAGGCGGATCAAATGGCCTTAAAACCGGGCCGTGGCGAAATAGGCGCGGGTGTGTTCTGTATCTTGCAAACCCGTGGCTTTGGCTTGGGTATCGGCCAGTGCCGCCGTCCCAGACAACGCTGATGCTGCAACGGCCGCTGGGGCCGCAGCAGTTGCAAGCTTTAGGAAATTGCGGCGGCTTCCATTCGGTGCGGTATCTGCTTCGGTTTTCTTAGGCATCTGGTTTCCTTTCGGGTTTTGGTGCGCGTGGCACCTAGGTCTTTGGCCGCGGGCGGCCCGTAGCTCTGCTATGTTAAGGGCGTCCAC
>CBDTUV010000055.1:0-12294 GCA_965363575.1 uncultured Pseudorhodobacter sp.
GATGAGGCGGTGGAGGATAACCCCTATGTCGCCCGCACGCCGCGCGTTTTTGGCCCAAAACCGGGGCTTTATGGCATGGGCATGACCGACGCGCTGGAGGATTTTTCAGACGAAGGCCGCGCCTTGGCGGGCGAGGCTTGGTTGAAAGGGTCGGAATGGGCGATTGATGCGCAAGGGGCGTCGCACCATGCGCGCGGGGCGTTGGAGGCGCGGGTTTTGGCCGCTGACGGTTTTGCCCATGTGCAGGATTTGGCGGAAACCGATGTTTTGGTCGCGTCTGATTATGCCGCCCATGAAGGTGGGTTTGCGGCTGCGGTGGCAGCGCTGGGGGGCCAAGCGCCTGCGCTGTACCACATCGACGCCACCCGCGCCGACAGCCCCCGCGCGCGGACCTTGGCCGAGGAAATTGCCCGTGTGATCCGTGCGCGGGCGGCCAATCCGAACTGGGCGACCAGTATGATGAACCACGGGTTTCGGGGGGCGGCCGAAGTGGCGGCAACGCTGGACCATCTTGCGTCCTTTGCGCATTTGACCCGCGCTGTGCCGCCGCATCTGTTTGATTTGTATCACGAGGCGACCTTGGGCCGCGACGATCTGCGCGACTTTCTGGAACGCGAAAACCCCGCAGCATTGGCCGCAATGCAGGCCAAATTTGCCGCTTTGCGCGATGCGGGTCTGTGGGTGACGCGGCGCAATTCGATTGCCGCTGCGATGGAGGCAGGGGCATGAGCGCGCCCATCATTCAAGGCTGGTGTCCCGGCGCGCTGCGCCCGATGATGTCGGGCGACGGTTTGGTGGTGCGCGTGCGCCCGCGCGGGGGGCGGCTGACGGGGGAACAGGCCGCAGGGATTGCCCGGTTGGCAGCGTTACATGGCAATGGACTTTTGGACCTGTCGAACCGCGCCAATCTGCAAATCCGTGGTGTGACCGAGGCGAGCCATCCGGCGTTGATGGATGGGTTGCACGCACTTGGCTGTCTGGACGGCAGTGCCGAAGGGGAAGCGCGGCGCAACATCATCACGTCATCCTTTTGGCAAACCGAGGACGCCACGCAGGCGATTTATCAGGCATTAGAAGCGGGACTGGTGGCGACAAATGCGCCAAAGCTGCCGGGAAAGTTCGGGTTTTCCATTGATCTGACGCCCCAGAATGCGCTGCACAGCGCGGCGGCTGATATTCGGATTGAGGCGGGGACAGACGGGATTATTGTGCGCGGCGAAGGGTTTGCAACGGGTGCGAAAGCTGCCAGCGCCGTTGAAGCTGCGGCTTTGGCGCTGGAACTGGCCCATTGGTTCGTTGAAACGGGGCATATTCAGAACGGGCGGGGGCGGATGGCGACACTGTTTGCAGACCTTTCGCCCCAAGAGCGCCACGCCCGCTTGCCTGCGGCCTTTCGGGTGGTGCCGTGCCGCGTGTCGCAGTCCGAAACGCCCCAGATCGGGGCTTATGACCAAGGTTTCTTGCTGGGCTTTGCCTTTGGACAAATGACGGCTGAAACCCTTACGGGCCTTGCCGCGATGGGCGATTTTAGGCTGACGCCTTGGCGCAGGGTGTTGATCGAAGAGCTGAAAACTGCCCCCAGTTTGCCAGGCCTGATCACCGATCCCAATGACCCGCGCTTGCGCGTCGTGGCCTGCACGGGCGCGCCGGGGTGTTTGCAAGCGCTAGGACCGACACGCGCGCTGGCGGCAGAATTGGCCCCGCATGTGCCGCTGCATAAAACCTTGCATGTGTCTGGCTGTGCCAAAGGTTGCGCGCGGCCCGGCCCGTCCGATTACACGCTGGTCGCCACGCCAGGTGGCTATGCCCCGTTGCACAACGCGACCGCAGCAGCTAGGCCGCGCACCACCCACAGTGCCGCCGATTTGGCAGCACATCCCGACCTTTTGTTTGAGATACCCAATGCACCATAGTTACGAAACCAACGGCGCGGCCATCTATCTGCAATCCTTTGCCATGATCCGGGCCGAGGCGGATTTGGCACGCTTTACCCCCGAGGAAGAGATTGTCGCCGTGCGGATGATCCATGCGGCGGGAATGGTGGGGTTGGAACAGTATATCCAGTTTTCACAAGGCATGGCGATTGCCGCACGGGCCGCACTGGAAGACGGCGCGCCGATTTTGTGTGATGCGCATATGGTGTCGGAAGGGATTACCCGCAAACGCCTACCGCGTGAGAATGAGGTGATTTGCACCTTGCGCGATGCGCGCGTGGCTGGCCTTGCCGCCGATATGCAAAACACGCGGTCTGCGGCGGCGTTAGAGCTGTGGCGGCCCATGTTGGCCGGTGCCGTAGTGGCGATCGGCAATGCGCCGACGGCGTTGTTTCATCTGCTCAATATGCTGCAAGACCCCAGTTGCCCGCGCCCTGCTGCGATTATTGGCTGCCCGGTGGGTTTCGTGGGCGCTGCCGAAAGCAAAGAGGCGTTGATGGCGGCACCACCCGTGCCATCCTTGGTGGTTTCGGGGCGACTTGGCGGGTCGGCGATCACGGTGGCGGCGGTCAACGCGCTTGCCAGCCGAAAGGAATAAGCATGGCCCGTATCATCTGTGCAGGGCTTGGGCCGGGCGACCCCGATCTGATCTCGGTCAAATCTGATCGGGCGGTCCGAGGGGGGCAGACCATCGCCTATTTCCGCAAGGCGGGCAAACGTGGCCAAGCGCGCCAGATTGTCGAGGGTATGCTGCGCGCCGATGCGGTTGAGCTGGCGATGGAATATCCGGTGACAACCGAGATTCCATTCAACAGCCAAGAATACAACGACATTCTGGCACGGTTTTATGATGATTGGGCCGAGCGTTTGGCCGGTTTGCCCGGTGAAGTGGTGGTGCTGTGCGAAGGGGACCCGTTCTTTTATGGGTCGTTCATGCACCTCTATACACGCCTACTTGGTCGGGTCGAAATTGACGTGATCCCCGGCATTTCCGGCATGACCGGGTGTTGGAACGCGACAGGCGTGCCGATCACTTGGGGCGATGATGTGATGACAGTACTGATGGCCACCTTGCCCGAGGAGGATTTGGTGCAGTACATGGGCCAATCGGATGCGCTGGTCATTATGAAAACCGGGCGCAACCTGCCAAAGGTGCGGCGCGCCTTGGAAAAGGTGGGGCGGCTGGATGCGGCGTGGTTGGTGGAACGCGGCACCATGCCCAAGCAAAGGGTGATGAAGCTGGCCGATTTGCACGACAATGACACGCCCTATTTCGCCATCGTTTTGGTGCATGGCCACGGCCGCCGCCCGGAGATTGCGGAATGAGCGGCCCGAATACAGGATGGCTGGTGGTCGCAGGCCTTGGCCCCGGATCGGACGCCTTGGTGACGCCAGAGGTGACAGATGCGCTGGCGCTGGCCACTGATGTTGTGGGCTATATTCCCTATGTTGCCCGCGTGGCCCCACGGGCGGGGTTAACGCTGCACCCGTCGGACAACCGGGTAGAGATGGACCGCGCGAAAGCCGCGCTGGACATGGCCGCCACAGGGCGTCGCGTGGTGGTGGTATCGTCGGGCGATCCGGGGGTGTTTGCGATGGCCTCGGCCATTTTTGAGGCGCTAGAGGCCAATCCGGGCTACCTTGACCTTGATATTAGGATTTTACCGGGGATCACCGCGATGCTGGCGGCGGCGGCACGGGCGGGCGCGCCCTTGGGCCATGATTTCTGCGCGATTAACCTGAGCGATAACCTGAAACCCTTTGCCACGGTTGAAAAACGCGTGGCGCTGGCGGCGCAAGGCGATTTTGCGATGGCGTTTTACAACCCGCGCTCTGCCAGCCGCCCGCATCAATTTGCCCGCGTGCTGGAAGTGCTGCGCGAACATTGTGAACCCATGCGGTTGATCACCTTTGCGCGTGCTGTTTCCACGCCGGAGGAAGCGTTGAACACCGTGACCTTGGCCGAGGCCACCCCCGAAATGGCGGATATGCGCACGGTCGTGTTGGTTGGCAATTCCGCGACCCGACGCATTGGGCGCCACATTTATACCCCGCGTTCGGCACTATGACCCAGCCACGCCAACACCTGCGGCACCGATGCCACGATATGCCGGGGCGGCAGGGTTGGTCTATCGATCATAATGACCGCAATTCCCAAGGCGCGGGCGGCCAGAATTTTGGCCTCCGCCCCCGTGCCGCCTGCGTTTTTGGCGACGATGTGGGTGATGCGGTGATTGCGCAGCAAGGCGGTGTCATGGGTCACATCAAAGGGACCGCGCGCGATGATCGCGGTGGTCTGCGGCAAGGGCAGCGCGGCAGGCGGATCAACGAGGCGCAGCAGGTAATGGTGCTGGGGCTTGGCGGCAAAGGGCTCAAGGTTTTGCTTGCCGATAGCGAGGAACACGTTTGTCGCGGTATCGGGCAAGGCGGCCACGGCGGCGGTGACATCGGGGACTTGGGTCCAGATATCACCCGGCGCAGGGTGCCACGGCGCGCGTTCCAAGGCGAGGAGTTGCACACCGCAAGCAAGGCTGGCATCGACCGCATGACGGCTCATCTGTGCTGCAAAGGGGTGGGTGGCGTCGATGATATGGGTGATATTGTTGGCCTGCACATAGCCACAAAGCCCCGCCACACCGCCAAAGCCACCGATGCGCGTGGGCAAAGGCTGGGCTACAGGGTTGGCCGTGCGCCCGGCATAGGAAAACACGGCGTCGATGCCCGTGGCGGCAAGGGCGGTGGCAAGGCTGCTTGCCTCGGTCGTCCCCCCCAGCAGGAGAAGGCGCATGGCTGATCCTTGGTTGCATATCATCGGGTTGAATGAAGACGGTCTGGCGGGTTTGTCAAGCACTTGCCGCGACCTGCTGGCGCAAGCCGAGGTGGTGTTCGGCGCGCCCCGGCATTTGGAATTGGCTGAGGTGGGCGCGCGGGGGCAAGCATGGCCCGTGCCGTTTTCGGTGGAACCTGTGCTGGCCTTGCGCGGGCAACCCGTGGTTATATTAGCCTCGGGCGATCCGTTTTGGTCTGGTGCGGGTGGGTCGATTGCCCCGCATTTAGAGCGCGGTGAATGGCAATCGCACCCTGCCCCGTCCACCTTTTCTCTGGCTGCCAACTTGTTGGGTTGGCGGCTGGAGGAGGTGCGCTGTTTTGGCCTGCATGCGACCCCTTTTGCGCAATTGGCACCGCATTTGACCCGCGGCGTGCGGCTGATTTGCTTGGTGCGGGATGGGGCGGCCCCGGCGGAACTGGCGGCTTGGTTGGTGGCGCAAGGTGCGGGTGAGGCCACGTTGCAGGTGATGGAACGGCTGGGCGGGCCGAAGGAGCGGTTGCGCGAAACAAGTGCGGCAGGGTTTGACCTGACCGAGATTGAGGCACCGGTGGCCGTGGCGATTGAGGTTGCGCAGACCTCTGCCCGCCCAGCCAGCCCCGGCTTGCCCGATGACAGCTTTGCCCATGATGGCCAGATCACCAAGCAGCCTGTTCGCGCGCTGACCTTGGCGGCATTGGCCCCAAGGCGCGGGGAGGTGCTGTGGGATATTGGGGCTGGGTCTGGCTCGGTCTCGGTGGAATGGTGCCTGTTGGGCGGTCGCGCGGTTGCGTATGAGGCGAAGCCTGCGCGGGCGGTCAATATCGCGGCGAATATTATACGTTTTGGGCTGGCGCAAAATATGGTGCTGGTGGAAGGCGCTGTGGCTGGGGACAACTTGCCCGATCGCCCCTATCCGGATGCTGTGTTCATTGGTGGCGGGGCGAATGAAGGCTTGTTGACGGCAATTTTTGACAAATTGCCCAGCGGCACGCGCCTTGTGGTCAATGGGGTGACGCTGGAAACCGAAGCGCTGTTGGCGCGGTGGCATGGGCTGAAGGGCGGGCAGTTGATGCGGATTGAACTGGCCAATGCAGCGCCCCTTGGCACACTGCGCGGCTGGGTGCCGTTGCGGCCGGTGGTGCAGTGGAGCGTGGTGCTATGATCGTCGCAGGGTTTGGACTTCGCGCCTCGGCCAGTTTGGCCTGTTTGCGCGAGATGCTGGGCGAGTTGAGGGTGGATGCGCTGGCGGTGGTGGCAGATAAAGCGGGTCACCCGGCGCTGATCGCCTTGGCGCAAGAAATGGCGAAACCGTTAAGGGCGATTGCGCTAGAGGATTTGGCCCATGCGCGCGCCCAAACCCTTGCCCCGCATCAACCGAGCCGCTACGGGAACACGTCGGTGGCCGAAGCCGCCGCACTGGCAGCCGCCGGCCCCGAGGCCGTTTTGCTGCAAACCCGCATCACCGCCAAAGGTGGCACCGCCACGATGGCACTTGCACAAGGACCAGACCTATGACCGTTCATTTTATTGGCGCGGGTCCGGGGGCGCCGGACCTGATCACCCTGCGCGGCCGTGACCTGATCGCGGCTTGCCCGGTGTGCCTGTATGCGGGATCTTTGGTGCCACAAGCGCTGTTGTCGCATTGCCCACCCGGCGCGCGTATTGTCAACACAGCGCCACTGTCGCTGGATGAGATTATGGCCGAGATTTCAACCGCCCATGTAGCGGGCCAAGACGTTGCGCGCCTGCATTCCGGCGATTTGTCGATTTGGTCAGCGATGGGCGAACAGTTGCGCCGTCTGCGCGCGCTGAATATTCCTTATGATGTGACGCCGGGGGTGCCGTCTTTTGCCGCCGCCGCAGCGGCCTTGGGGGCAGAACTGACCTTGCCGGGTATTGCGCAATCGGTGATTTTGACCCGCACATCGGGGCGCGCGTCGGCCATGCCGGAAGGCGAAACCTTGGCGGCCTTTGCGGCCACGGGGGCCACACTGGCCATTCATTTGTCGGTGCATATGCTGGACGCTGTGGTGGCCGAGTTGGCCCCGCATTACGGCACTGATTGCCCGGTGGCGGTGGTCTGGCGGGCAAGCTGGCCTGACCAACGGGTGGTCAAGGCCACGCTGGCCACATTGGAAACCGCGATTTCCGCGGAAATGGAACGCACGGCGTTGATCCTTGTGGGGCGGGCGATTGGTGCGGAAGAGTTTGACGAAAGCCGGCTTTATGCGGGTGATTATGACCGTCGCTACCGCCCCGTTGGCACGGAGCCACGATTCCCGGAGGCATCCGAATGATCAAAGGGTTGCTCATCTCTGCCCCTGCCTCTGGTACCGGAAAAACCACGGTTACCTTGGGGTTGCTGGCAGCTTTGCGCGCGCAAGGGGTTACGGTGCAACCGTTCAAAAGCGGACCGGATTATATTGATCCGGCCTTTCATACCGCCGCCTCGGGCCGTCCGTCGTTCAACCTTGATAGTTGGGCGATGCCTGTGGGCGCGTTGCAAAACATGGCAACCCATGCGGCGGGCGCAGACCTTATTCTGGCCGAAGGGTCTATGGGGTTGTTTGACGGCGTGGCCATTGCGGGTGAGGCTGGCAGCGGGGCGAGTGCGGATATCGCGACCCTTATGGGCTGGCCTGTGGTGCTGGTTATTGATGTGTCGGGGCAAGCGCAATCGGCAGCCGCTGTGGCGCTTGGCTTTGCCAAACTGCGCCCCGAGATGCCGTTTGCAGGGGTTATCTTGAACCGAGTCGCGTCGCCCCGGCATGAGGCGATGGTTCGGGCGGGGATGGAGGATGCGGGGATACGCGTTTTTGGCAGCCTGCCGCGCAACCCTGACATCACCTTGCCCGAACGCCATTTGGGATTGGTTCAGGCCGAGGAAAACCCTGAGATGGAGGCGATTTTGGCGCGGGCGGCGGCGTTTATTGCGGCGCATGTCGATATTCCGGCGCTGCTGGAGGCGGCGGGTGCGGTGGCCCCGCAAAGCTATGCACTGGTCCAAACGCCCCCGCCCGGCACGCGTATAGCACTTGCGCGGGATGCCGCTTTCTCTTTTGTTTACCCGCATCTGATCGCGAACTGGCGGCAGGCAGGGGCGACGATCTTGCCATTTTCACCGCTGGCCGACCAAGGCCCGGATGACAGCGCCGATTGCTGCTGGTTGCCGGGGGGCTATCCCGAGCTGCATGCTGGCAAGCTGGCGGCTTCGGCGGTATTTATTCGTAAAATCAAAGATTTCGCGCAAACCCGCCCGGTGCATGGCGAATGTGGGGGATATATGGCGATGGGGGCGGCGCTGGTGGACAAGGACGGGGTCAGCCATGAAATGGCTGGGCTGTTGGGGCTGGTCACATCCTACGAAAAACGCAAAATGCACCTTGGATACCGCCAAGCGCTATTGGCGCATCCTATCCCCGGCCATGCGGCGGGGGCGGCTTTGCGCGGGCATGAATTTCACTATTCCACCATTCTGGCGCAGCCTGACGCGCCTTTGGCCGCTGTGCGCGATGCCAGCGGTGCCGCCGTTCCTGAAACCGGATCCTTGCGCCGATTTGACGGGGGTGGCATTGCCACAGGCACCTATTTCCACTTGATCGGGCAAGCGACATGACCGGCTTTGTCTCCTTCGTTTCCTCTGGTCCGGGCGATCCGGATTTGCTGACCCTTGCCGCCGTCAAACGGCTGCAAATGGCCGATGCGGTGCTGTTTGATGACCTGTCATCGGGGCCGATACTGGAACATGCCAAACCGGGGGCGGATCTTGTGGGGGTAGGCAAACGTGCGGGCCGCGCGTCACCCAAGCAAGACCATGTCAGCCGGTTGTTGGTGGAATACGCGAGCACGGGGCAGCATGTGGTGCGTCTGAAATCGGGGGATGCCGGGATTTTCGGTCGGCTGGAGGAAGAGGTCACCGCCTTGCGTGCGGCGGGGATCAAGTATGAGATTATCCCCGGTGTGACCGCTGCCTCGGCCGCAGCGGCGGCGGCAGGGATACCGCTGACCCGCCGTTTGACCGCGCGGCGGGTGCAGTTTTTGACCGGGGCCGATGTGACGGGCGACTTGCCCCAAGAGATGAACTGGGCCGCCCTTGCCGACGCCCAAGCCACCACCGTGGTCTATATGGGCAAACGCACGAGCGCTGTTTTGGCGGCGCAGTTACAAGCGCATGGGTTGGCGGCTGACACACCGGTTTTGCTGGCACATAACATCTCAAAACCCGATCAATCCCTGACGCGGGGCACACTTGCTACGCTGGCGCGGATGATTGAGGCGGCGGCGGATGATGGCCCCGCGCTGATCTTGATCGGGCCTTTGGCGGAGGGGACATGACAACGCTGACCCTATGCAGATCTTGCCCCGCAGGCCAATCCGGGTTTGAAGCTGTGTTGCGTAAAGCGCTGGAAACGCTTGATTTCAAAGTGACCCTTGCAGGGGTTGATTGCATGTCGGGTTGCGAGCGCCCCTCAACGCTTGCCTGCCGGGCGCCGAATAAAACCGCCTATCTGTTTGGCGATATTGAGCCGGATGATCTGCCCGACATCCTGACCTTTTTGCGCCTGTATGCCGCCAGCCCCGATGGCAACTTTGCCGATGCGCGCCCCTTGGGCCGGTTGCGCCAAAAAGCCTTGGCCCGCATCCCCGGATAACAACACAAAGGTCGCGAAACAGCACCGCTTGGCCGCAATTCACCTTGACCAACGCCCCCTTCAACGGCACAAAGGGAGGTAAGGTGTTCGACAGGTGCAAAGCATCCGAACTGAAACGGGAATGGGAACGGGCGGACCCAATAGGGCGCCCAAACCCCAACCGCCCCCGCGACTGTATGCGGCGAGCGGCTTTCCAAATTGCCACTGACCGGGGTTCCGGTTGGGAAGGCGGAAAGCAGCTATGACCCGCGAGTCAGGAGACCGGCCTTGCGAGTGAAACATAATGCCGTCGGGTGTGACGGTAAGGAGAATGACAATGACTTCAACGACCAATACCCAAGCAACTACAAAATCCTCGGCCTTGCTTTCGGTTCTGTTTGTGGCCCTTCTGGGCGGCACGGTGCTGTTTGTGGCAGGCCATGCGCAATCGTCGACGCTGCATGACGCGGCCCATGACGTGCGCCACGCAACTGGCTTTCCCTGCCACTAAGGCAGCATTTCCAGTCACATGATCCAGAAAATGGTGACCAGCGCGTTGATCGCTGGTTTTGGTGCCGGTCTGCTTGCAGCCCTGCTCCATTTCGCATTTGTGCAACAGTATATTCTGTTGGGCGAACAATATGAATCTGGGGCGCTGACGCATTTTGACAATGCCACCGCCCCCCCAACCTCGCATGACCATGGTTCTGACCAAGCAGCAGACGCTGACGCAGAGCCTGCGGCTGATGACCATGCGCATTCTCAGGATGCAGGTGAGGTTTCGACCGTGACCCGCAACAGTCTGACAGTGCTATTTGCCGGGCTGATCTATGTCGCCTATGCCCTTATTTTGACGGCAGGATTTGGCCTTGCCCAAAGTTTTGGCAAAGTGATTACCGCCCGCGACGGGCTGCTGTGGGGCCTCGCAGGCTTTGCCAGCTTTCAACTTGCGCCAGCACTTGGGCTTGCGCCAGAGCTGCCCGGCACGATTGCGGCCGACCTGACCGCGCGTCAAATCTGGTGGTGGGGGACGGTTTTGTCTACGGGGACCGGACTTGCCGTGTTGGCCTATGGCCGGGGCTATGTGGCAATCGCTGCGGCGGTTTTGCTGTTGGCAGCCCCGCATATCATCGGCGCACCGTTACCAGACGCTTATTGGGGCGTCGCCCCGCCAGAAGTGGCGGCGATGTTTTCGGCCCGCGTGCTGGGGACGGCACTGGCGGTTTGGGCAGTGCTGGGCTGGCTGGCCGGATATATGTGGTCACAAGAAAAAGCTTGAACTCTGCCCCCGGCGGCTTCATCGCTGTCGGGGGCAGGCACTGGCGGGGGCAGATATTGGCGATGGCCGCGATGAAAAACCTTTTCCTTGTTGGCATCGGCACCGGAAACCCGGATCATTTAACGCTGCAAGCGGTGCGCACGCTGAACGCGGTGGATGTGATTTTGATCCCGCGCAAAGGTGACAGCAAGGCCGATCTGGCCGAAACCCGCCGTGCGATCTGTGCCGGGGTGATCACCAACGCAACCACCCGCATCGTAGAATTCGACCTGCCCACGCGCGATGAGGCCACGCCCGATTATGTGCAACGGGTTGAGGATTGGCATGACCAGATCGCCCGTGTTTGGACCGATACGTTAGCCGAAATTGCAGCCCCCAATGACCGCGTGGCCTTGCTGGTGTGGGGCGATCCATCGCTTTATGACAGCACCTTGCGCATTGCCGCCCGCCTGACCCCGCGCCCGCAGGTCACGGTCATTCCAGGCATCACATCCTTGCAAGGGCTTACGGCGGCCCATGCCATTCCGCTGAACGATCTTGCAGCGCCCTTTACCGTGACAACAGGCCGGCAGTTACGCGATGCTGGTTGGCCCCAAGGCATCAACCGTATTGCCGTGATGCTGGATGGTGAGTGTTCTTTTACCCATCTGGACCCTGCAAACACAACGATTTGGTGGGCCGCCTATGTTGGCATGCCGCAAGAAACATGCCTGAGCGGGGCGCTTGCCGAAATTGGCCCAAAGATCATTGAAACCCGCAAAGCGCTGCGCGCGCAGCATGGCTGGATCATGGATATTTATATTCTGGAACGAACTGCGGCTTAGGCCTAATCTGCCCCCACAAACGGCGGCGCGATGTGATCCTCTTCCCCTTCACTTAAAAAAACTTGTTCACACATCCCATCGCTGGTCGAAAAGCGGACACGCCGCACCCTGTCGCCGCCCACACATCGTTCTGCCAGCAAAATACCCCGCTGCGCCATAAACCCTATAGCAAAATCTGCGTTACGTCTGCCAATGTCACGGCGGCCATCATGCAGTTTCGCGCCGCCAAATACCTTGGCCTGCAAACGCCCAACAGCCCCCCCCAGTGCCGAGATTTGTGTGATCAACTCAGACATCGCCGGGTGTCCAAATCGGGTTTCGTCCGGCCCATACGCCTCGCCCCCCGGAAATAAGATATGCGCCATACCCCCGACCCGCGCGACGGGATCATACAGGCACACCACCACGCAAGAACCAATAACCGCTGTGAAAACAACGTTATCCTGCGCAGACACGCCAATTTGGCCCTGCACTACATGGGTAGTACGGCCCCCAAGCGCTGTCCCGGAGATCCCTGACATATCCATCGGTTTTCCGCCTTTCCCAAAACCCGGCTGGCCCACGCGGACGACCACCGCACTACAGCCGTTGAACGCACCTAAATAGCGTAAGCGCCGGGCCTTAATTTCCGGTAAACTCAAAACCGGACCGTACAAACAGGCGCGTATGCAAAATCATCAGCGACTTGGGCTTGAAATCCGCCAAGGCCGTGGTATCAGGGCGACGTCCGGGATGGGTGGCCGAGTGGTTTAAGGCTCTAGTCTTGAAAACTAGCGTGCGGGGAACCGTACCGTGGGTTCGAATCCCACCCCATCCG
>CBDTUV010000056.1:0-12264 GCA_965363575.1 uncultured Pseudorhodobacter sp.
TTGTTGACCGATGACGGCGACCTGTTGCACCGCGTCATCAGCCCCAAGCGTCATGTCAAAAAGGTCTACCGCGCCACGCTGGCCCGCCCGCTGGAGGGGCATGAGGGCGCGCTGTTTGCGTCAGGCGATCTGATGTTGGAAGGCGAGGAAAAACCGCTCGCCCCCGCCGAATTGCAGGTGGTGTCAGAGACAGAGGCGCTGCTGACCGTAACCGAAGGCCGCTATCATCAAGTGCGCCGCATGTTCGCCGCCACCGGCAACCATGTGAACGATTTGCACCGCGAACGTCTGGGCGGTTTGTCGTTGCCCGATGGTATGGCACCGGGTGCGTGGGCGTTACTGAATGAAGATGAGATTACCTCGATCTTTCAATAGGCTACCGCGTGATCTTCAGAGTTTAATTCTGTAGCGCACATGCCCATCCGTTGGCGTATAACTGTCATAAAGCTTGCGCGCGCGGCTGTTGCCTTCGTCCGTGTGCCAATAAAGCCGGGCATAGCCCGATGTGCGGCAAATCGCGATCAGATCGTCCATCAACGCGCGACCCGCCCCCATGCCGCGTGCGTCTTGCGCTAAGAACAAATCCTCCAAATAGCAGTCAGGGGCCGCCACCCAAGTCGACAGATGCGTGTGATGCAAGGCAAAGCCCAGCATGGTGTCACCGTCAAACGCAAAGCGCCCATGCAACAGGCTGGCAGGGTCCATGATACGGCCCCAAGTGGCCGAGGTGACCGCATCCGGCAATGTCACATCATAAAACTGCAAATATTGCGTCCAAAGCTCGCGCCATTGGGTTTCGTCTTGGTGGGCGGCATCGCGGATCGTAAGGGGCATGGTGCATCCTTTAAGGAGTGCGTACACAGGGGGCGCGTACGCACTAATATTTGGTTAACAAAATTCAATAATGCGTTTTAGATCAACGCATTACAAAAACGTCCGCGCGCGATTCACGCGTGATATATCGCGCGCTATTTCGTCAACCGATCCAAAATCCGCGCCCATGACCTGATGCCTTTGTGAAAGCTTTCCATGTCATATTTTTCATTCGGGGAATGGATCTGATCATCGTCTTTTCCAAACCCGATCAGCATGGCATCCATATCCAGATAGGTCTTGAAATACCCCGCAATCGGGATCGACCCGCCACAGCCCACATAGGCCGCAGCCACCCCCCATTCCTCCGTCAAGGCCGCTCGTGACGCTTCAAAAGCCGGATGAGAAATGCTCATCTGACCCGCCGGGCTGTTGCCGTGGCCTTTGAATTCAACCGTGCAATCGGCAGGCAATTCGGCCTGAACATAGGCCCGAAAAGCCTCACGGATCGCAAACGGATCTTGGGTGCCTACCAAACGAAAGCTGATTTTAGCATGGGCTTCGGCCGGCAGCACGGTTTTGAAACCGTCGCCGGTATACCCACCCCAGATCCCGTTCACCTCACAGGTCGGGCGCGACCAGATCATTTCCAAAGGTGTGCGGTCCGCCTCACCCGCAGGGACCGACAGGCCGACATCGCCCAAAAATCGCGCGTGATCAAAGGCGAGGCCCTGCCACTGCGCCCGCATTTCATCCGAAAGCTCCGGCACGCCGTCATAAAACCCCGGCACCGTCACGCGCCCTGTTTCATCATGAAGGCCCGCGATGATGCGCGACAAAACCCGAATGGGGTTGATCGCAACACCGCCATACATGCCGGAATGCAGGTCTTTGCTTGGGCCGTGGATCGTAAGTTCCTCGCCCAAAAGGCCGCGCAGCATGGTCACGATAGCCGGGGTTTTCGACTCGAACAGGCCGGTGTCGCAAATCAGCGCCACATCGGCGCGCAGTTCATCCGCGTTTTCTTGCAAGAAAGGGATCAGCGAAGGCGAGCCGGATTCCTCTTCGCCCTCAAGGAAAATGGTCAATCGGCAGGGCAGGGTGCCATGCTCAGCTTTCCAGGCACGACATGCCTCAAGAAACGTCATCAACTGGCCTTTATCATCAGACGCGCCGCGCCCGCGGATCACGCGGCCTGCGGGGGTATCTTCAATCTGCGGATCAAAGGGATCGCGGTCCCAAAGATTGAGTGGATCAACAGGTTGCACATCATAATGGCCGTAAAATAGCAGATGCGGGCCCGCGGTTTCGGGCGCATCAAAATGGGCGACCACCATCGGGTGGCCCGGTGTGGGGCGTTTACTGGCCTTGAACCCCAAAGATGTCAGGTCGTCCACCAACCAATCCGCAGCGCGATCACAATCGGCTTTAAAGGCAGGATCGGTGGAAATGGACGGGATGCGCAACAGGTCGAGCAACCGGTCGGTCGCTTGCGGCAAGGCTTCATCAATTTTAGCAAGAACAGCGTCAAGCGACATCGGGCATCTCCAACTTGTGATTTGGGCGGCAGAGTATCAGCAACACCGCCCCTGTCCAGAGCAACGAAAAACCTGTAAACCGCAACCTGACAGATGCTTGACCAACACAAGAAGGACCACGACCATGACACCCCTGAAGCACCGCATTTTGGCCGCAAGCGCCGCCCTGTTGGCGTTTTCGCTACCAGCCTTTGCCGAACCTATGAGTGGCAAGGACGCCGCCAAGCTGGTGTTTTCGCCCAAGGCATCGGAGGTCGAAATGCTGCCTGTGCAAGGCTTGCCCGCTGAAAGTGCTGCTCTTTTACAGCAGGTGGTCAAAGATTACGCCTATTACGCCGCCGTGGCGATTGCGCCGGATGAGGATATCTTGAAATCCGAAGCGACAATGCTGGTGGCCAACCACAACAGTGCCGAGGCAGCTGCGGCGGCGGCACTGGCCGGGTGCAACACGGCGCGCACAGGGGGGCGCGATTGTGTGGTAGCCGCCATCGTGCGCCCCAAAAATTGGCAGGCCCGCCCGCTGCAATTGTCGGTGGAAGGCACCGTGGCGCTGCAAAATGACTATGGCAAAAGAGGCGAACGCGCGATGGCCACCAGCGCTGAAACCGGCTATTTTGCCCTTGCCCAAGGGGCTGGTGCACAAGCGGCGGCCTTGGCTGCCTGTACGGCAAAAGGTGCTGCGGATTGTGTGATCGCGGTGGCCGACGCCAAATAAGCGCGTTTTGGGGGCGACAAAATGCCATCTGTAGGATACGCACTTGATCGATATCAAGGCCCTGCATGTTGATCCGGGTCAATATGCCCGAAACCTGCCGCGGTTAATCCTTTATCTGTGGCGGCAGTACGCTTGGAGATACGAATGAACTATGATTCCGCCCTTGACGCCGCCCTGAACCGTTTGCACGAGGAAGGGCGCTATCGCACCTTTATTGATATTGAGCGTCGGCGCGGCGCTTATCCTGCTGCTGTTTGGCACAAAGAGGATGGGACCGAAAAAGACATTACGGTTTGGTGCGGCAATGACTATCTGGGGATGGGCCAGCACCCGGTGGTTTTAGCCGCCATGCGTGAGGCGCTGGAGGCCACAGGCGCAGGGTCTGGTGGAACGCGCAATATTTCGGGCACGACGGTTTATCATAACCGGCTGGAGGCTGAGCTGGCCGATCTGCACGGTAAAGAGGCGGCCTTGGTGTTTACCAGCGCCTATAATGCCAATGACGCCACGCTGTCGACGCTGCCGAGGTTGTTTCCCGGCCTGATCATTTATTCCGATGCGTTGAACCATGCGTCAATGATTGAAGGCGTGCGGCGCAATGGTGGGGCCAAGCGGATTTTCCGGCACAATGATGTGGCGCATCTGCGTGAATTGTTGACCGCCGATGATCCGGACGCGCCCAAGCTGATCGCGTTCGAATCGATCTATTCGATGGATGGTGATTTTGGACCGATCAAAGAGCTTTGCGATCTAGCGGATGAATTTGGTGCGCTGACCTATATTGATGAGGTGCATGCGGTTGGCATGTACGGCCCGCGCGGGGCTGGCGTGGCCGAGCGTGACGGGTTGATGGATCGTTTGGATATTATCAACGGCACCTTGGCCAAAGCGTATGGTGTGGCAGGCGGCTATATTGCTGCAAGTGCAAAGATGTGTGACGCGGTGCGGTCCTATGCGCCTGGGTTCATTTTTTCGTCGTCCATGCCGCCGGCGGTAGCGGCTGGGGCGGCGGCATCGGTGCGGCATTTGAAGACCGCGCAGCATTTGCGCGATGCCCAGCAATTGCATGCCCGCGTTTTGAAGGATCGGTTGAAAGCGATCGGCTTGCCGCTGATTGATCACGGCAGCCACATCGTTCCGGTGCATGTAGGCAACCCGCTGCATTGCAAGGCTTTGTCTGATGAATTGTTAGAACGATTCGGTCTTTATGTGCAGCCAATCAACTTTCCGACAGTGCCGCGCGGCACCGAAAGACTGCGGTTTACCCCGTCTCCGGTCCATGATTTGTCGCAAATTGACACATTGGTACGGGCGCTGGATACGCTTTGGCAGAAATGTGCGCTGAATCGTGCCGAGTTGTCGGCTTAGCACGTTCTGCAGGTGCAAAGCCGGTTGTCTTGTGGTATTTTACTCACGTTAGAGACGTGATGAGTCGATGAAAAAGTGACTCGGACGTTATTTTGGGGCATGTGCGGGGCAAGTTTTATGATCGGCCGAAGGAAGACACCTTCGACGTCTGAAGACGACAAACCAAAAGGGTTTGACGACTTTGAGTTGCGTCTTGGGGATTTGATGCGCGGCGAACGTGCAACCTTGGGCAAATCATTGCTTGATGTTCAACGAGAGTTGAAGGTCAAAGCCACCTATGTTGCTGCTATCGAAAATTGTGATGTTTCTGCCTTTGAAACCCAAGGGTTCGTGGCTGGCTATGTGCGGTCTTATGCCCGTTATTTGGGGATGGACCCGGATTGGGCCTATGAAAAGTTTTGCCGCGAGGCGAATTTTACCTTGGCGCATGGCATGTCTGCCGCCGCATCGCCCGCACGAATTTCTCAAGCTCGCAGCAAAATTCAGGATTATGGCGATCCGCTTGCCAATCCGAACGCGTCCTTTGTGCCGCGTGGTGAGTCGATGTTTTCCCGGATTGAGCCCGGTGCGGTTGGGTCATTATTGGTGCTTTTAGGTCTGATCGGTGGTCTTGGCTATGGCGGTTGGTCGGTGTTGCAAGAGGTGCAGCGCGTGCAGCTGGCACCCGTAGACCAAGCGCCGCAGGTTGTGGCCGAGATTGACCCATTGGGCAATGTGCAAGGCGTGGCACCATTGGTGCGCACGGCCCCTGCTGCGGTTGAAGACAATACAACCACAACTTTGGCCGCCGATGTCGCCGCCCCGGTGCGGTCTGACCGTCTTTACCGCCCGCAGGCGCTGGATGTGCCTGTTATGACATCGCGAGATGGGCCGATTGCGGCGATCGACCCGCAGCGCAACGAGACTGTTGTGGCCGAAACGCAAGTCCCGGCAGATTCAGATGCTGCCCCGGATGTTCAGGTTGTAGCGTCGGACCCGACTTCGGTTGAATTGTTGGCGGTGCGCCCGTCTTGGGTGCGCGTATCATCGGCGGACGGCACGGTTTTGTTCGAAAAAGTGCTGGATGCGTGTGAGCGGTATTCGGTGCCGTTGCTGGAAGACGCGCCTGTTTTGCGGGCTGGCAACTCTGGCTCGGTGTATTTCACCGTTAATGGCAAAACCTATGGCCCATCGGCGCCGGGCGCGCAGGTTGTCAAAAACGTGGTACTGACCGCCGAGGCTGTGCAAGAGAAATTCCCAAGCGTGGAAACCGGTCAATCGGTGGCTGTCGCAGATGCCGACAATGCCTTGGTGCTGTGCCCGTCCAGCCCATCCCTGTAATTGCAGATACTATGGGCGGGGTGGTTGTCCTTGGACTGCTTTGGCCCTAGCTATTGGGTAATCGCAATCCTTGCATGAGTGCTGTCCATGACCCATAATCCCATTCGCCCTTGGCGCAATATCGCGCGCCGCAAATCTCGTCAGATTATGGTGGGCAAGGTGGCCGTTGGTGGCGATGCGCCGATTTCTGTGCAGACCATGACCAATACGCTGACCACGGATATCAAGGCCACAATTGAGCAGATCCAGCGCTGCGCGGTTGCGGGCGCGGATATTGTGCGCGTTTCGGCCCCTGACCGGGAAAGCGCTTTGGCCTTGCGTGAAATTTGTGCCGAAAGCCCGGTGCCGATCGTGGCCGACATCCATTTTCATTACAAACGCGCGATTGAGGCGGCCGAGGCAGGGGCTGCGTGCTTGCGTATCAACCCCGGCAATATCGGTGATGCGGCCCGCGTTCGTGAGGTAATCAAGGCCGCCAAGGACCATGGCTGTTCCATCCGCATTGGCGTGAACGCAGGATCTCTTGAACGCCATCTGCTTGATAAATATGGTGAACCTTGTCCCGATGCGATGGTCGAATCCGGGTTGGACCATATCAAGATCTTGCAAGACAATGATTTCCACGAGTTCAAAATCAGCGTGAAGGCATCCGATGTTTTCATGGCTGTCGCCGCCTATCAGCAACTTGCCGATGTAACAGACGCGCCGATCCATTTGGGGATAACCGAGGCGGGCGGCTTGCAATCTGGCACGGTGAAATCCGCGATTGGTTTGGGCAATCTGCTGTGGTCCGGCATTGGCGACACGATCCGTGTGTCGCTGTCCGCCGATCCGGTTGAAGAGGTCAAGGTCGGGTTTGAGATCCTGAAATCGCTGGGCCTGCGGCATCGCGGCGTGACCATCATTTCTTGCCCGTCTTGCGCGCGCCAAGGCTTTGACGTGATCAAAACGGTGTCCGAGTTGGAAAACCGCTTGGCGCATATCACAACCTCATTGAGCCTGAGCATCATCGGTTGTGTGGTCAACGGCCCCGGAGAGGCATTGATGACCGATATCGGCTTTACCGGTGGCGGTGCAGGCTCGGGGATGGTTTATTTGGCCGGTAAACAAAGCCACAAGCTGGGCAATGCAGGCATGATCGACCATATCGTTGAGCAGGTAGAGAAAAAGGCGGCGGAAATAGACGCCGCCGAAGAGGTCGCGCAAGCCCTGCTCTAACGCTGCGCTATTTCATCTTGGCCGAAATACCTCACAGGGGGTCCGGGGGACGTGACGTCCCCCGGCGCTTGCCGCACGACCAAGCTTAACCTTTACGCTGACCGTCCACAATTTGGCGCATTCCGTCCAAAGGCACATAGCCGCGTACCAAGGTTTGGTCGATCACGAAGGTTGGCGTGCCGTTGATATCCAGGCGCTGCGCCAAGGCGCGATTGGCCTCGATCACCGAGGTTACTTCGGGGGCAACCATCCGCGCCATCACGGCGGCGGTGTCGGCAAGACCAACCTCAGCACCAAGGGCGGCTAGACTGTCTTCGGTCACATCACCCTTCATCACCATCAGCGCGTCATGGGCCTTTTCATAGGCCTCAGCCCCTTCGATCTGTAACACGGCCACGGCAAAGCGCGAGGCCAGTTCAGATTGCGGCCCAAGGATCGGAAACTCTTTGACAACAAAGCGGATATTGCCATCCGATTTGATCAGCTCGGACACTTCGGCAAAGGCCTTTTTGCAATAGCCACAACGGTAATCCATGAATTCCACCAGCGTGATATCGCCGTCCGGGTTGCCGCCAACCCAGCTTGCGGGGTCGTTCAAAATCTCATCAGCATTGGCGGCAAGCAAGGCAATGTCATTGGCCGCCGCATCGTCATTGCGCCGATCTTCCAGAACTGCAATCGCTTCCATCAGCACTTCGGGATTTTCCATCAGGTAAGCCCGTACCTCGGCACGAAAATCAGTCCGCTCAGCATCGGTTAGTTTGCTTTGGGCAAACAGCGGTGTGGCGAGGGCAAGCGCTAGGGCGGTGGTGGCAATCAGTTTTTTCATTCATCTGCTCCGGTATCACGGGGTTTGCGCGCCCGTATTGGTTGACCTTTTCACCCTCATGCCCGATTGCAGGGGGGCAGGGCAACCCAATTGCCCATTCAACGTGAAACCATAAAGGGGGATCTATGCGGGTATCAAGGCGCGGGGCGGTTGATCCCTTTATTGTGATGGATGTGATGGAGGCCGCGCGCGCTGCCGAGGCTGCGGGGCGCAGCATCATTCATATGGAAGTGGGCCAACCCGGCACTCCTGCGCCGCAAGGGGCGCGCAACGCTGTGGCCCGTGCGATGGAGCAAGGGGCGCTTGGTTATACCGTGGCGCTGGGGCTGCCGGAATTGCGGGCCGGGATCGCAGCGCTTTACCAGCGTTGGTATGGCGTCACGCTGGATCCGGCGCGGGTTGTTGTGACATCAGGCTCGTCGGCGGCGTTTTTGTTGGCCTTTACCGCGCTGTTTGAGGCAGGCGACCGGGTGGGGTTGGGCGAACCCGGCTATCCGTCGTATCGCCAGATTTTGCGCGCGCTGTCGCTTACACCGGTTGGCATTCCGGCCAGCGTTGAAAACCGTTTGCAACCGACCCCCGCCGATATGGACGGCATTGATATGGCGGGGATGATCGTGGCCAGCCCCGGCAATCCGTCTGGCACGATGCTGGACTATGCGGCGCTGAAGGCGTTGATGGAACATTGCGCGGCGCAGGGGATCAGCTTTATCTCGGATGAGATTTACCATGGGTTGCATTACGGCGACCGCGCAACCTCGGCGTTGGAAATCAGTGATGAGTGTTATGTCATCAACTCATTCTCCAAGTATTTCAGCATGACCGGCTGGCGCGTGGGTTGGATGGTGGTGCCGCCTGACCATGTGCGCCTGATTGAACGATTGGCGCAAAACATGTTCATTTGCCCACCGCATGCGAGCCAAATAGCGGCCCTTGCAGCGCTGGATTGTGTGCCAGAGTTGGAGGCAAACCGTGCGGTCTATGCAAAGAACCGTGCGCTGATGCTGGAAGGCTTGGTCGAGGCCGGGTTCACCAAAATCGCGCCACCCGATGGGGCGTTTTACGTCTATGCCGATGTGTCGGACCTGACCGATGACAGTTTGGCCTTTGCAGCGCAGATTTTGGAGGCGGGCGTGGCTGTCACCCCTGGTTTGGATTTTGACCCAGCGCGCGGCGCGCAGACCATGCGGTTTTCTTATGCCCGCAGCACGGAGGAGATTATTGAGGGGTTGGCGCGGCTAAAGGTCTTTATGGCAGGGCATACCAAGCTGTGAATTTACTTTTGCATGGGCAGCCGGGATAAAGATGAAAACGAGGGTTTGATGCGGGTCTTAATTGCGATTGTCACGGCGGCATTGATGGCCTTGTCCCCGGCCTGGGGGCAGGATCTATCGGCGATTGCCCGGTTAGCGCCTGAGGCATCAGAGATTTCAGATAAAGGACGCGGGGTCGAAATTAATCTGTCGATGTCGCAATCTGTGCCTTGGCGGGTGCGGTTGTTGGACAACCCGCCGCGCCTTGTGCTTGACACGCGTGAAGTGGATTTTACCCAGATTAACGCCGTACCACGGCAAAGTGAGCGGGTTTTGGACCTGCGCGCCGGGGTGTTCCGGCCGGGGTGGTCGCGGTTGGTATTGGAACTGTCTGGCCCTTACGGTGTGGAAGCGGCGGCGATGCAGACGGCGCAAGACGGTGCCATGATCAGTGTCACCCTTGCTCCGACATCGGCCGAAGACTTTGCCGCCCTTGCAGCCTTGCCCGAACCCGAAGGCTGGGCGCTGCCAAAGCCTGCCGATGTGCCAAAGACCATTCCGCGCGGGGCAGGGCCATTGGTTGTGGTGTTGGACCCCGGTCATGGCGGGATTGACCCCGGTGCTGAAAGCGAGGGCCAGCGCGAGGCCGATTTGGTGCTGACCTTTGCACGCGAATTCAAAGAAACGTTGCAGCGCAGCGGCGATTTTCTGGTGATTTTGACCCGCGATGAGGATGTTTTTGTCCCGCTAGAGGCGCGTATTTCGGTGGCGCGGGCGGCGGGGGCAAATGTGCTGATCTCGCTCCATGCCGATGCGCTGGCCGAGGGGAACGCGACGGGGGCCACGCTTTATACCTTGTCCGAGGACGCGACCGATGTGGCGACCAAAGCCTTGGCCGAGCGCCATGACCGCGATGATTTGCTGGCCGGGATTGATTTGACCGAGCAAGATGATCTGATCGCCCATGTGTTGATGGATATGGCGCGTTCCCAAACCGCACCGCGCGTGGACCGTTTGGCCGAGGCGTTGAAAACCGCGATCAAGGCGGATGGGCTGCGCATGCACCGCAAGCCCATTCAAACCGGCGGGTTTTCGGTGCTGAAATCGCCGGATATTCCCTCGATTTTGGTTGAGTTGGGGTTTTTATCGTCGGCCCAAGATTTGGCGCGATTGACGGACCCCGTCTGGCGGGGCCGGATGATCGCAGCGCTGGAGACGGGATTGTCGACTTGGGCTGCATCCGAAGCGGCCTTGGCGGGGACCAAGCGGCCTTGACTGCCCAGAATAATTGAAATTACTGCGCGTAATCACGCCATCATGATGGCGGGCATCTTTTGACCCCACCCTATATGCTGTATAAGGGAGCGGTGGAAGTCTTGGGGAATATATCTTGATCAGGTTTGTCGGTTCATTTTTTGGCGGTATTTTCACCTTGTTGACGCTGGGCGCTTTGTTTGCAGCCTTGTCGATTGGTGCGATTTTTTACATGTACAGCCGTGACTTGCCAAGCCATGAAAGCCTTGCCCAATACGCGCCGCCCACGATCAGCCGGGTCTATTCGGGCGAAGGCAACATGATGGATGAATTCGCCAAAGAGCGGCGGATTTTTGTCAGCAGCGAGGAAATTCCCGAGCTGATCAAACACGCCTTTATCAGCGCGGAAGACAAGAATTTTTATACGCACCACGGCTATGACGCGCGCGGTATTGCAGCGGCAGCGATTGAGGCGGTGAAATCGCGGGGCGAAACCGTGCGGGGGGCGTCGACCATCACCCAGCAGGTGATGAAGAACTTTTTGCTGGGCGGTGAGCGCAAGGCCGAGCGTAAGATCAAAGAGATCATTCTGGCCACCCGGATTGAAGAAACGCTGAGCAAGGAAAAGATCCTTGAGCTGTATTTGAATGAAATCTTCTTGGGGCAGAATTCTTATGGTGTCGCGGCTGCGGCGCAGACCTATTTCAACAAGACCCTAAGCCAATTGGCCCCGCATGAGGCCGCGATGCTTGCGTCGATGCCGCAAGCGCCGGGCAAATACCACCCGGTGACTGCCAAAGAACGCGTGACCGAGCGGCGGAATTATGTGCTGCGCGAGATGTGGCAGAACGGCTATATCGATCAGGCGACCTACCTGAGCGAAAAGGAATTGCCGCTGAAATCGGTTCAGAACGGCGATTTTACAGCGTTCCGCGATGCATTACCTCCGCGTGATTATTTCTCGGATGAAATTCGGCGGCAACTGTCTGGCACCTTTGGTGAAGATGAGTTTTTTGGCGGGGGTCTGACCATCCGTGCGACCGTCGACCGTGAGTTGCAGGCCGAGGCGGCCTTGGCGTTGCAGGCAGGGCTTGAAGGATTTGACCGCAGTCAAGGCATCTGGAACGGCACGCGGCGGGTCATTGATCCGGCAAGCCTGACGTCTGAGGAAAGCTGGCGTGACGCGCTGGCCGGCGTGGATGTTGCCCGCGACATTGATGGATGGAAAGCCGCAGTTGTGCTGGAGGTTGGCGAAACGTCGGCGCGGATCGGGATTGAAGGCGTGGCCGAGGACGCGGACGGACATTTCATTCCAGCCGAAGATGTGACCTGGGCGCGCAAACGCCAAACAGACGGCCGATTGGGTAAAAGAGCGACCGTTGCAGGCGATTTGGTGAGCGTGGGTGACGTGGTGCATGTGCGCGCCATGACCAAAGACAGTGATGGCAGCTTTATCCGTTGGACCCTGCGCCAAGTTCCCGAAGTCCAAGGTGCCTTTATGGCGATGGACGTTGATTCGGGCCGGGTTTTGGCGATGCAAGGCGGGTTTTCCTATCAGCACTCGGTGTTCAACCGCGCGACCCAAGCGCAGCGTCAGCCGGGATCGTCGTTCAAGCCCTTTGTCTATGCGGCGGCGTTGGACAGTGGCTTTACCCCAGCCACGATTGTTGTCGATGCACCGATTGAGGTGAACACCCCGCAAGGTATCTGGCGGCCACGCAATTCGTCCAACAAGTTCTATGGCCCAACGCCTGTGCGCACCGGGATTGAACAATCGCGTAACCTGATGACAGTTCGTATCGCCGAAGAAATCGGGATGGATGTTGTTGCAGGCTATGCCGAACGCTTTGGCGTCTATGACAAAATGGGTCAGTTTTTGGCCAATGCGCTGGGGTCGGAAGAAACCACCTTGTTCAAGATGGTTGCGGCCTATGCGATGTTTGCCAATGGCGGTGA
>CBDTUV010000057.1:0-12144 GCA_965363575.1 uncultured Pseudorhodobacter sp.
GAACAGCCTTGTAGAGTCGCGCCTTAACAAAAGTCAAATGCGAAAGGGAATGGTCAGGAAATATGCTCAATCTGGGTATTTGGAAAATGGGTGAGAGCGGCATCAATCGCAGCACGGTCCATCAGGCAAAAGGCGGTTGATAGCGCATCGGCCACTGCGGCCGAAGGGGCGGAAACGGAGACTGTGGCCCAAAGCGGTGCCGCGCCGTTTGGATTCAGGATATGCGGCGCATCGGCCCCGATAACCGTGCCGCGCGGGGAAGAGGTTGCCAATGCCCGGTTTTGTAGCGCGGCTTCGGAAAGCCTGTCTCCATTGGGCCCAGCAATGCCAACCCGCCATGGGTCAGTGCTGTTCTGGCCGAGAGCCATGACCTCGCCCATATCGACCAGAACATTCTGAAAGCCTTTGCCGTAAAGATACTCAGCAATAACGTCCGCAGCAAAGCCCTGTGCGACACCATTGAAGGTGAGCGCCATGCCGCGCTCTAGCCTGATCTCTGTTTCTGACCATTGTACCCGTGACCAACCGATGTTTTTGCGCGCTGTTGTCAGGTCTTTTCCTTGTGCTGTCGCAAGCCAAAGCGGTTGGATGGATGGGTCAAACATACCCTTCGTCGCCTTTTGGGCGCGGTCACTGACGGCCATTATATTTTGTAATGCGCGCGTCGGGTTGGCGATAAAGCCTGTCTCATTCAAGCGGGTCAGGGTTGAGGCGCGGTACAACGAAAAATCGGCCTCAATCTGTTCGATAAATGCTTCGATTTTTGGCCATAGCAAAGCGGCGCGTTTGTCGGGTAGGCCCGCAATTGCAATTTGCGCATCGGCGCCAAGCGCGCGGCCCTTCCAAGTGGCAAGGCTGCCGGCAGCGGCGGGCGATGCACACAGGGCGGCGGCGGTGATTGTCAGAAAACGACGACGGTTCATAGTGTGGCCTCCTTGGCCAGCGGGAAGGGGGGTCATGTTGCCTCTCCTGTTCGGGTGCGGCGTTTTAGAACGGGGCAGGTGTGGGGATCATTCATTATGATCTGGCAGCGCAGGCACAAAACACATTCATTCGCGTTGATGCGGCCCAAAGGGTCAATTGCGCCAACGGTACATTTCGTTTCGCATAGCCGGCATTCGCGCCCACATTGTGGGCGGCGTTTCAGCCAATCAAATACCTTCAGCTTTGCGGGAATGGCAAGGCCCGCGCCCAAGGGGCAAAGGTATCGGCAATAAAACCGCTCAATAAACAGCCCGGCAAACAAGATTGCACCGACAAATAAAAGGAAGGGCCATGCGCGCATCATGCGCATCGAAATCGCGGTTTTGAAGGGCTCAAACTCGGCGGCGATGAGTGCATCGTGCATAGAATAAAAGGAAAGTGCGACGATGCCGACAAAGGCAGTGTATTTGATAACCCAGAGCCGTTCGTGAAGGGCTTGTGGAACAGCGATTTGCCGAACGCCAAGTGCCTGGGCGGCGGTATTGGTCAGCTCTTGCAGCGCGCCGAAAGGGCAAAGCCAGCCGCAGTACACGCCCCGTCCCCAGAACAATAGGCCAAGGGCTGTGAATCCCCAAAGCATGAAGATCACTGGTTCGATTAGAAAGGTTTCCCAGCGAAAGCCGTTCAGCAAGGAATGGAGGAACGCCACAACTTGTACCACCGAAAGCTGCCCGTTCAGCCCCCAGCCCAATACAAACAGTGTCGTTGTCAGAAACCCGATGCGCCCGATGCGCCACAGGCGCGGCCGCCGCGTGATCCATTCTTGCGCAAACAAGATCAGTGTCAGCACGGCCAACATCGCGACAACTATGCCAGTTTGGATTTGCTTTGCAGCCCAGATCGTTTGCCAAAGCGGCAAGTCTGGCGCGGGGGGGGCGAGTCGGTAGGCATCGGGTAAGCGGTAATCGATGGGGATTTCTAGTGTGACTGTTCCTGTGTCGGTGGGGCGGGTCGCGATGACGGTTACGCGAAAGGGTTCGAGCGGATTGATGGATTTGGGAAGGCGGAACAGGCTGATCTCTTTCACCTCAGGCGCGTTGTCGATTCGCAGGCGCTTGACCATTTGATAGCTGTCGGCACCCGGTTGATAGCGGGTTTCTTGCTGCGAAAGTGTTAACCGATCAAACACCCCGGTCTTGCGCCAATCGGTGCCACGATGTGACAAAAGCCCCGATGAAATCACGACCAGAGCGGATTCGCCGGGGCCAAGATTGCCCACGGCTGCGGTATAGGTTTGTTGCCCAAATAGCGATTGGCCAACGCTGGGGGGATCAACCAGCCCGACCCAGAGCCGCACGAAGTCGCCTTCGCCCGGTTGGACCGGAGGGGAAGCACCTGCAAGGGCTGCCGAAGCCTCGACCATCGACACGCGGGCCTCGACCAAAGCGCCCGATGCCAAAAGGCCGGGCCAATCGGTCGGGTTAAAGCTGAGCCGATCAATTCCACCCGCAGCATCAACCAAGCCACGTCCGATGGCCAAAGTGCGTGCGGTGCGCATAATGCCATCACGGATTACCCCGGTTGAAACGGTGGCGCGTGAAATCACATCGGGCATGTCTTTCCGGGCTTGGACTGCTGCGCGCAGGTTTTGGCCGACAAACCCGCTGACATAGGCCGCGATATCCGCATCGGAAATGCCAAGGGTCAGAACAGGTTCATTATGCTGCATCAATTGCGCGCCGCTAATCACAGCGTCTGGCGACAGCCCCACAAGCACATCCAAGGGACGGCCTGAATAGCCAACCGAACCTGCAATTTCCCAAGTTGAACCGATATAGCCGACCACGCGGCCCTCGGCGCGCACCGTCCAGCCGGGCACGCCATCCTCTTGACGTATCACTTGCACAGGGCCGGGCTGCCCCAAAAGCTGGGCCGCCAAGGCTGCATCCGGGGCGCTTGGTTGCAAAGAATCACTGCCTAAACCACCTGCCGTAGCCGGCTGCGCGAATCCTGCCATAAGAACGCAAATAGACAGCACTAAAGTATTGAGAAACCGCATTTAGGGGCCTTTGGTTCAAGATTTTGTGACCCTGCCAAAAGGTCTGCATCGCCGCCTTAACAAAAGTCAAGGATAGCCATCACCACTCACTGCATGGTGATCGCAGCCTCACCAGCGGATACGGAGAAATAGTCAATGAAACACCAAAGCTCGCACGCAAAGCATATCTTGCTCAGCAGTGCTGCACTGGCGTTGGCCCTGCTTGCAGGTCCTGCACTAGCGCAGGACAAGCCAAAGGATCACGTCGACGGCCCAGCTGCCGCCTATGAACCATCGATGACCACGCTAGGCCAGATTAAGGTCGAAATTCCGGGACGCAAAGAAGGCGACCCCGTGATGACCCAAGAAGAATTTCAACGTGGCACCACGATTTATTTTGAACGCTGCGCAGGCTGTCACGGCGTGTTGCGCAAGGGCGCAACGGGCAAGGCGTTGACCCCCGACATCACCCGTGAAAACGGGTATGATTATCTGCACAGCTTTATCACCTACGGTTCACCTGCCGGGATGCCGAACTGGGGTACTTCGGGCGATATGACCGAGGATGATGTGGACTTGATGGCCCGCTATCTGTTGCTGGAACCGCCGGTTCCGCCAGAATTTGGTATGCCGGAAATGCTGGCAACGTGGAAAGTGATCGTCAAGCCTGAGGATCGCCCCAAGGAAAAGATGAACGATATTGATATCGACAATCTGTTCTCTACCACGCTGCGCGACTCGGGCGAAATTGCCCTGATCGACGGCGCAACCTACGAAATCAAAACGATTATCAACACCGGCTATGCGGTGCATATCAGCCGTATTTCGGCCTCGGGTCGCTATCTGTTCGTGATTGGCCGTGATGCCAGAATCGTTATGATCGACCTGTGGATGGAAACCCCCGGCCCGGTTGCCGAGGTCAAGATCGGCGCCGAAGCGCGCTCCATCGAAACCTCAAAATTTGAGGGTTATGAAGATAAGTATGCAATTGCAGGGGCATACTGGCCACCGCAGTTTGTCATCATGGATGGCGACACGCTGGAGCCGAAAAAGATCGTCTCTACCCGTGGCAACATCTATGACGAGCAGATCTATCACCCGGAACCCCGTGTTGCCGCGATTCTGGCCAGCCACTTCAAGCCGGAATTTATCGTTAACGTCAAGGAAACCGGCAAGATTCTGATGGTCGATTATACCGATCTGAAGAACCTGAAAACCACCGAGATTGAAGCAGAGCGCTTCTTGCACGATGGTGGTTTGGACGGCTCCAAGCGCTACTTTATCACTGCGGCAAACGCGCGTAACAAACTGGTTGTGATTGACACCAAAGAATCCAAACTGGTGGCAATTACAGATACCGGCGGGCAAACACCTCACCCAGGCCGGGGAGCAAACTTTATCCACCCCGAATTCGGGCCGGTTTGGGCGACCTCGCACCTTGGTGACGAATCGGTAGCTTTGATTGGGACAGACCCTGAAGGTCACCCAGATCTGGCATGGCAGATTGTGGATAGCTTCAGCGCACTTGGCGGTGGATCGTTGTTCATCAAGACACACCCCAACTCTGACCACCTCTATGCCGATGCAACCTTGAATCCGGACGCCGAAACATCAGCCTCGGTTGCCGTGTTCAAGATCAGCGAAATGACATCGGGAGCGGACCCAGAGTTCGTAACGCTGCCAATCGGTGAATGGGCCGGCATCACAGACGGTCAGCCGCGCGTGGTTCAGCCAGAGTTCAACAAAGAGGGCACCGAAGTGTGGTTCTCGGTCTGGAACGCCAAGGACAAGGAAAGCGCGATTGTTGTTGTTGACGACAAAACGCTGGAATTGAAAAAGGTTATCAAAGACCCAAGGTTGATCACACCAACTGGCAAGTTCAACGTCTACAACACTAGAAGCGACGTTTACTAAGCCAAATACCGGGGCGGCAAACTTCTTGCTGCCCCAGTTACCCCTATTTTCGTATGATATGAGAGACGTCATGAAAGACACTTCGCGCAAAGCGCTTCCCGGCAAGGTCTTTTTGATTGGGTCGGGTCCGGGAGATCCGGATTTGTTAACGGTCAAGGCGTTGCGTCTGATGCAGACCGCTGATGTGGTGGTGTTTGACCGCCTTGTTAGCCCAGAAATTATGGCTCTTATCCCGGCAGATACGCGTTGCATTGATGTGGGCAAGCTGCCCAAATGCCATAGACTGTCACAGGATGAGATAAACGCTTTGCTGGCTGATTTGGCCGCACAAGGTTTACAGGTGGCGCGCCTGAAAGGGGGCGACCCTCTGATCTTTGGCCGTGGCTCGGAAGAAGCGGCCACGTTGCGTGATATGGGCATCAGCGTAGAGTATGTTCCTGGAATTACAGCGGCGCAGGGCGCGGCTGCCAGCACCGGGGTTGCCTTAACCCATCGTGGTTTGGCAACGGGTGTACGCTATGTGACCGGTCATCGCGCCCGCGATGCTGCGCTTGATCTGGATTGGGCAAGCCTTGCGAATGAGCAGACCACTTTGGTCGTCTATATGGGCGTTGCCAATATTGCCGAGATTTCCAGCCAGTTGATTCGCCACGGCATGCCTACGGATTTGCCCGTTATGGCAATTGCCTGCGCGACCACCCCGCGAGAACAGCGCGTGGTTGGTCAGCTAGACGATATCGCGGAAAAGCTGTCCGTGCTGCCTGCCCAAGTTCCGGTGCTGTTCATCATCGGCCATGTCGTTTCACTATACGAGCCCGCGCTTTTGCAAGCTGCGCTAACCTGTCAAGGCGCTGGAATGGATGCCTATGCGTAGCCTTGCCGTCATAGTTCCAATGCTTGTTGCGGCCATTCCTGCCCTTGCCGAAGTGGCCGCGCCGCGGGCCAAGGCCTTGGAACATATGGTTATTCAAGATTGTGGATCATGCCATGGGTTGACGATGAAAGGTGGGCTGGGCAAGCCACTGACCGCGGCCGCCCTTGAGGGTGCCGCACCCGAAACACTGGCCACAATCATCCTCGACGGTGTTCCCGGCACCGCGATGCCGCCATGGCGACCGCTTCTTACCGACGAAGAGGCCGATTGGATCGCCCGTTACCTTTTGAAAGATGAAAAATGAAACTGTTTGCTTTGTGCCTGTCCCTTTTGGCATCGCCTGTGATGGCGCAAACCCCTTGCTGTGCGACGGGCGATTTAGGGGTTGTTGTTGAAAGGGCCACAGGCTCACTTTTGGTAATTGATCGGTCAGAGCGGGCTGCAATTGGGCGGGTTGAAGGCTTGGGCGATCTATCTCATGCATCTGTGACCTTTAGCCCAGATGAGCGGTTTGCTTATGTTTTTGGCCGCGATGGCGGGCTGACAAAAGTTGATATGCTTAGCCAAAGCATTGCCGCCCGTATCATACAGGCGGGCAATTCCATTGGGGGTGCGATTTCGGATGACGGCAAGTTGATCGCGGTTTCCAACTATGAACCCGGCGGCGTGAAGGTTTTTGATGCAGATACGTTGGCACTGGTTGGAGATATCCCCGGCAACTCAAAAACCATTGGGCTTGTTGATGTGCCCGGCCGCCGTTTTGCATGGTCAACATGGGATAGCGGCGAAGCGTTTATGGCCGACTTTTCAAAACCGGAAATGAAAGTAACCAAACTGGGCGATGTGGGTAAAAACCCGTTTGATGCGGTGCTGACCGACGATGCGCATACCTATCTGATCGGGCTGTTTGGTGAAAAAGGGGTAACCGCGCTTGATTTGTGGGATGAATCGCCCGAACCAGTGCGCTTTTTACAGAACTATGGCAAAACCGAGGATGACCTGCCGGTTTATAAAATGCCGCACCTGCAAGGCTGGGCCTTTACCGAAGGCCAGTTTGTGCTGCCCGCCGTTGGCCAACACGAATTGCTGTGGGTTAACCGCGAAACGCTAGAGGAGGTGGACCGCACCCCCACGCATGGCCAGCCGGTGTTTATAATCGCGCAGCCCGCCTCGCCGTTTGTTTGGGTGAATTTCGCAACGCCCTTGAATGACACGGTGCAAATCGTTGACAGCCGCAACCACGAGGTTGTCGCCACGTTGACCCCCGGAAAGTCGATTTTGCATATGGAATTTGCGCCGCGCGGGGCTGAAGTTTGGCTTTCATCGCGTGATGATGAAAAGATCCTAATCTATGACACCCGTACCCGTGAAAAGATTGCCGAATTTCCGGCGCAAAGCCCATCGGGGATTTTCTTTACCGCGCGTGCACATCGGACGGGGTTATGATGAAAGATCACCTCGATCAAATTGACCGTCATTTGCTTGATGATTATCAGCGTGATTTTCCGTTGGTGTCGCGCCCCTTTGCCGTTATCGGCGAGGCGCTTGGGCTGCCAGAGGCAGAGGTGATCTTGCGGCTGACGGCACTGCAAAACCAGGGGCAGATTTCACGTGTTGGCGCCACGGTTCGACCCAATACAGCCGGGGCCTCGACCCTTGCTGCAATGTCGGTGCCAGAGGACCGAATTGAAGAGGTGGCGCGGCTGGTGAATGCGGAAGTAGGGGTAAACCATTCCTATTTGCGCGAGAATTTATGGAATTTGTGGTTTGTCGCAACCGCGCCTGACACTACTGCTCTGGCGGCGCAGCTTGCGCGGTTGGAGGCGGTTACAGGGCTGCGGGTGCTTGATTTGCGCCTGCGGCGGGCTTTTAACATTGATTTGGGCTTTGCGTTGCAAGGGCCGCGCGCCCAAATGGCCCCTCGTCCAGCGCCAAATATGGCTGCCCTGCAAACGACAGACAGGCCAATTCTGCAAGCTTTATCCCAAGGTATGCCCTTGGTTCCGAAGCCTTTTCAGCAGCTTGGACAGGATTTGGGTCAAACCGAAGCCCATATCCTTGCCCGCATCAAAGCCTTGAATGAGGCGGAAATTTTGACCCGCGTTGGGGTTATCGTCCGGCATCGGGCAATTGGTTGGACATCAAACGCGATGGTCGTGTGGGATGTTGCCGAGGCCAATGTGGATACCGCCGGCATGGCGCTTGCTGCGCTGCCGGGGATTAGCCTGTGTTACCAGCGCACCACTGTGGCTGGGGTTTGGCCCTATGCGCTTTATTCGATGATCCACGCCCGAAGCCGGGCCGAAGCGATGGCCGTGCTTGAGGCAGCCAAAGCCCTGCCAGACCTTGCGGCAGTGGAACATTCTGTTTTGTTCTCAACGCGCTGTTTCAAGCAAACCGGCGCGCAATTGATGCAAGAAAGGGCCGCGTGATGCGCCGCAGCACACTTCCCCCAGACGCTTTGGATGCGACAGATCGTATTATTCTAAACGCACTTCAGGACGGCTTTCCGATTTCTCCCCGGCCCTTTGCCGAGGCGGGCGCTTCACTTGGAATTGCTGAAGACGACTTGATTGATCGTATCGTCAATCTGCGTGAAATCGGTGCCATAACGCGTTTTGGACCTTTTTACGATGCGGCGGCCATGGGTGGAGCGTTTTGTTTGTGCGCGATGGAGGTGCCGCTGGAAGACTTTGAGGCAGTCGTGACTTTGGTCAATGCGCATCATGAGGTTGCGCATAATTATGAGCGTACGCATCGGCTGAACATGTGGTTCGTGCTGGCCTGCGAAACCGAAGAAGGGATTGCGAAAGTGGCGGATAGGATAGAGGAAGAAACGGGCCTGACTGTTTTGTTGTTTCCCAAACTGCAGGAATTCTTTGTAGGGTTTCGGGTCAACGCATGACAATCGACCGTATCGATCGTCGCATTATCGCGGCCACGCAAAGCGGGTTGGCACTTACCGCATCGCCTTATGCGGTGGTTGCGGGGCAGCTAAAACTGACCGAGGCCGAAGTTATTCGCCGCATGACTGACATGCAGGCGCGTGGCATTATCCGTCGCATTGCGCTTGCGCCAAATCACTATGCGCTTGGCATGGTTGCGAATGGCATGAGCGTGTGGGACGTGGACGATAGCCGCGCCGAGGCTTTGGGCGAACAGATCGGCGCGTTACCCTTCGTATCGCACAGCTATTTGCGTCCCCGTGCGGCGGGGTGGCCCTATTGCTTGTTTGCCATGATCCACGGCAGCACCCGCGAAGAAGTTGAAGAAAAGCGCCAAGTCATCGCGGAGATACTGGGTGATGCTTGCCGTGCCAATGATATTTTATATTCCACGCGCATCCTGAAAAAGACCGGAATGCGGATTAGCGGAGGAAACTGAACCGATGTTTCGATTGACCCAATATATGCGCGAGTTGGTGACACCAACACCCGTGCGCCGCCGTGCCAGCGCAAATGGCGTAAAGCCCGTTGTCATCTGGAATTTGACGCGCACCTGTAATCTAAAATGTCGCCATTGCTATACGACTTCGGCGGATGTGGCTTTTCCGGGTGAATTGTCGACCGAACAGGCGTTGGGCGTGTTGGATGACCTAAAGGCCTTCGGTATTCCTGCATTGATCTTGTCGGGGGGCGAGCCCCTTAGCCGCTTTGATTTCTTCACGCTGGCCGAACGGGCCAAGGCGCTGAATTTTCGGCATTTGTCATTGTCGACCAACGGCACGCGAATTGCTGAAAACATTGATCGGATTGTTGATCTCGGTTTTGATTATGTCGGCATTTCGATCGACGGCATCGGGGCTACGAATGATTGGTTTCGCGGCGTTGATGGTGCCTATGATGAAGCTATCGCCGGCGTGCGCGCCTGCAAAGCGCATGATGTCAAGGTTGGCCTGCGCTATACCATAACCGAGCAAAACGGGCATCATCTGGGCGAAATGCTGGATCTGTGCGAGGCTGAGGGCGTGGATAAATTCTATCTGTCGCATCTGGTCTATGCGGGGCGTGGTGACAAGCACAGGGGCGAGGATACCGAACATGCGCACACCCGTCGCGCGATGGATTTGTTGATTGAAAGAGCTTGGGCCGCGATACAAGACGGCAAGGATCTAGAGGTGGTGACAGGCAACAACGACGCCGACGCCGTCTATTTCTTGGCGTGGGTGGCCGCCAATTTCAGTGCGGAGCAAACCGCGCATGTCCGCGCCCATCTTGAGGCTTGGGGCGGTAACTCCTCTGGGCTTGGGGTTGGCAATATTGATCCGCAAGGCAAAGTTCATCCAGACACCTATTGGTCGGATTATACCATCGGTTCGGTGAAAACAGATACGTTTTCATCGCTTTGGACTGGGCCTGACGCCATGCTTGCCACGCTGCGCCAACGTCCACGCCCGTTGAAGGGGCGCTGTGGTGCCTGTGCTTTCAAAACCGTCTGCGGTGGCAATACCCGTATCCGTGCCTTGCAGGTTACGGGCGATCCTTGGGCCGAAGACCCCGCCTGCTATCTGTCCAACGCCGAGATTGGCATTGACGATGCTGACCGCCTAACCGTGACCCCATTCCGAGGCAAAAGCCATGATCCGGCCCATCGTTTTCTTTAGTCTACTCGCCACAACCGCCGCCATTGCTGGACCAGATGGCGCGATAATCTATGCCGATCAGTGCGCCTCATGCCATGCCGAAACCCGGCTGGGCGGCACCGGCCCTGCGCTGATCCCCGAAAGCCTTGGCCGATTGAAGGGCGAGGGGCTTGAGGCGATCATTGCGGGCGGACGTGTTGCGACGCAAATGCCTGCATTCAAGGCGACGCTGAGTGCCGCCGATATTAGTGCCGTTGCCGCCTATATTGCGACCCCGCTCGGCGAGGCACCGCGTTGGAGCATTGATGACATCGAGGCCACGCGCCATTTGGACGAGACGTATAGCCCGGCCACCGCCCCGGTTTTTACTGCTGATCCGATGAATATTACATTGGTAGTGGAAACCGGCGACCACCATGTGTCAGTGCTGGATGGCGACACGTTTGCGGTGCTAGACAGGTTTGAAACCCCTTTCGCCGTGCATGGCGGGCCAAAATTCAGCCCCGATGGGCGCTATGTGTTCATCATGTCGCGCGATGGCTGGGTGCAGAAATATGATATCTGGTCTTTGCAGCAAGTGGGGCGCGTGCGCGCAGGCCTCAATTCCCGCAACATCGCGATGAGCAATGATGGTAAGTGGTTGGCCGTTGCCAACTATCTGCCGCGCACGCTGACCATCCTTGCAACCGATGATTTAAGCGTGGCCCGCGTGATCGACGTAGCAGGCCATGACGGCACACCGAGCCGCGTGTCTGCCGTGTATCAAGCGCCGCAGCGCAACAGCTTTGTGCTTGCGCTGAAAGATGTGCCCGAGATTTGGGAAGTGGCAACGAACCTTGATGCAGGTCCGTTTCATGATGGTTTCGTGCATAGCTATGAAAAAGGCATGGAGGAAAGCCTTGCCGCCGAAGAAGGCCTATTTGCTCGGCGCCGGATTAAAATTAGCGCGCCACTGGATGATTTTTTCTTTACCCCGGATTACCGCAACCTGATCGGCACCAACCGAGAGGGCGACAAAGGCGTAGTGGTAAACCTTGACGTGGGGCGTGAGATTGCAGAGCTGCCGTTGCCCGGTATGCCGCATCTGGGTTCGGGCATCACATGGACCAGCAAGGGCCGCAAAGTTATGGCAACACCGCATCTGCAAGAAGGCGTGCTGTCGGTAATTGATCTTGAAACCTTCAAGCTGGTGAAAACCATTCAGATGGAAGGGCCGGGGTTCTTTTTGCGAAGCCATGAAAACACTGCCTATGTTTGGGCTGATGTGTTTTTCGGCCCGAACAAAGGCAAAATGCATATCATCGACAAAGAAAGCCTTGAGATTATTCGCACGCTTGATCCGGCCCCGGGTAAAACCGTGGCCCATACCGAATTTACCAAGGATGGTCGCTATGCGCTTGTTTCTATTTGGGACGATGATGGTGCGGTGATTGTGTATGATGCGCAAACCTTGGAAGAGGTAAAGCGGCTGCCAATGCGCAAACCTTCGGGGAAATATAATGTCTGGAACAAAATTAGCTTCAGCGACGGCACCAGCCACTAAAAGCCTGTGGAAACTGGGGCTGCTTTTGTGGCCCTTTGCCACTGGGGCGGTCGCGATAAACCTCTTTCTGCTGGGCCTCTTGGGGCAATCCATCGGGTTGCCGGCCATTTCGCCTGTGACTGCGCTGTGGTGGTGCCTGCCATTGGGGCTGCCCGCAACCTATGCAGCCGCAAGATGGGTGCGCCGTTTGATAGCGCAGGCATCGTAGGACGGCGGCGAGTTCGAACCATCGCGATCGATCATCGGGGCTGTGGGCCGAAAAACGCTCA
>CBDTUV010000058.1:0-12106 GCA_965363575.1 uncultured Pseudorhodobacter sp.
CATCTCTTTCTTGCTCAGATCCGGTCAAGCCGGCCATTGGCACCGCGTCGATGCCACCGAAATCTGGCTCTATCACACAGGCGCGCCCTTGATCCTGTCGCGCGCCGCAACTGACATCGGCCCCGCCACGGAAACCTTGCTCGGCCCAGACATCCTCGCAGGCCAATCCCCACACCTCATCGTCGCGCCAAACCATTGACAGGCCGCCAGAACCCAGGGGCGACTAGACGCTGGTCAGCTGCCCCGTCAGCCCCGGCTTTCAATTTGACCACTTTGAACTCGCCCCAAAAGACTTTGATATTTCACTTTAAGATCACCATGCAATAATTTGATAAATATATAAAAAAACCATATAGAATCCAAGAACCAATGTACCCGTTACAAGTTTGATCTGGCACCCTACGCCCGACACCGCTAAGCGGGTTCCATGACCATCAGCACCCCCACACCCAAGAATGAAGACAGCCTTTCCGGCTTTTTCTACGCGCTCTCTGCCTATGTGCTTTGGGGGTTCTTACCGCTTTACATGAAGGCACTCGCCCATGTGCCACCAACCGAGGTGATCGCCCACCGCGTGCTCTGGTCCTTGCCCATCGCCGCCGTGGTCCTGCTCGCCCAAGGCCGCACCGCTGACCTCAAACGTGCCTTGCGCACGCCATCGATGCTTGGCATGGCCGCCGTGGCCGCCATCCTGATCTCGGTCAACTGGGGCTTTTACATCTGGGCCATCGGGGCTGGCCACGCGCTGGACGCCGCCTTGGGCTATTACATCAACCCGTTGTTCAGCATCCTTCTGGGCGCGTTTTTGCTGCAAGAACGCCTCTCGCGCTTGCAAAAAGTCGCAGTGGCCCTTGCGGCATTTGCGGTCATCATCCTGACCATCGGCGCAGGCCGCCTGCCCGTGGTCGCCCTCGCCCTCACCTTATCTTGGGGCTTTTACGCCTACCTCAAAAAGCAACTCCCCATCGGTCCAAACCAAGGCTTCACGCTAGAGGTCATCCTGCTCACCCCTTTCGCTTTGGGCTATGTCATCTACGTCCAAGCCACCGGCACCGGCCATTTCTTCCAAGGCACTCCCTCGGACACATGGCTCCTCCTCGGCTGCGGCGTGGTTACCGCAATCCCCTTGATGCTTTATGCCAATGGCGCGAAATTGCTGCGCCTGTCGACCATCGGCATCATGCAATATATCGCACCGACCATGATCTTCCTGACAGCCGTGTTCATCTTTCATGAACCCTTCGGCACCCCAAGGATGATCGCCTTCCCGATGATCTGGGCCGCCCTCGTCCTCTATTCCATCGCGATGTTTCGGGGTCGCGCGCGCCCCGCGCCGAAAACCCTTTAGGGCCTGCTGATCTGCCCGCCACCAATCGCCGCCCGCACCCCTGTGGTACCGGGGCAAGAGGTCGGGAGTCCCATCGCCACCCGCACCGCCAAATAGGCAAAGGCCTGCGCCTCCAGCATATCGCCGTCCAGCCCCACGGCCTCGACCGGGACCACCTCACAGCCCATCAAATTGGCCAGCATCGCCATCATCACCGCGTTATGCCGCCCGCCCCCGGTTACCAACAACCGCGCCACGGGGGCAGGGAAATGCTCGGCCCCTTTGGCCACCGCCGCCGCCGCCGCCGCGGTCAAGGTGGCCGCCGCATCGGCATCGGACAGCCCCGCCACCGCCCTCACCAACCCCGCAAAATCATTACGGTCCAACGATTTCGGCGGCATTTTGTAAAAATACGGGTGTGCCAAAAACTGCGCCACGATACCTGCGTCCGGCACACCAGCCCCCGCCAGCGCGCCCCCCTCATCGCGCGCAAGGCCCAAGCGCGCCATCACCAAATCATTGATCGGCGCATTGGCAGGCCCGGTGTCAAAGGCCAAACACGCCCCCGCCTCCTCGGGCGCATGATGGCGCGGGTCAACCCATGTCAGGTTCCCCACCCCGCCCAAATTCAAAAACGCCACGGGGGCATCGGCGCCAATCCACTTGGCACAGGCAAAATGGAAAAACGGCGCCAAGGGCGCACCCTGCCCGCCCATTTCCACATCCGCCGTGCGAAAATCCCACACCACAGGCAGGCCCAGCACCTCGGCCAACACCGCCCCCGACCCGCATTGATGCGTCCCGCGCCCGCCCGGATCATGCGCCAAAGTTTGCCCGTGAAACCCGACAATCTCGGCCCCGTCAAACAGCCCCAAAATGGTGGCATGCGTGGCCTCAACCACCTCGGCCACCGCTTCTACGGCCGCGTCGCCCGGCCACAGACCCAGCCCTGAACGCATCACATCGCGCTGCGCCTCGGTGTATTCGCGGTAGGCGGTGTTGCCGAATTCCAAGATCCGGTGCCCATCCGTCAGCACCATCGCCGCATCCACCCCGTCCAGCGACGTCCCCGACATCGCCCCCAACGCCCACACTGGTCCTGCCTTCAGCATCAAAGCCCCCTTTGACGGCACCCCGCCGCCCCGCTATACGCGCATCAGTTATAGTATAAAGCACGAGATCCCCATGACCTACCATGCAAAATCAGACTTCATGCGCGTGATGATGGAGCGCGGCTTTTTGGCCGATTGCACCGATTACCAAGCGTTGGACGAGGCGTTAGTCAAAGGCATCGTGCCAACCTATATCGGCTATGACGCCACCGCAAAATCCTTGCATGTCGGGCATTTGCTCAACATCATGATGCTGCGCTGGCTGCAAAAGACTGGCCATAAACCGATCACTCTGATGGGCGGCGGCACCACCAAAGTTGGTGACCCGTCTTTCCGCGCCGATGAACGGCCTTTGCTGTCACCTGCGCAGATCAATGAAAACATTGACGGCATGCAGCAGGTTTTCGCCAAATACCTCGCGTATGGTGACGGCCCGACCGATGCCATCATGCTTAACAATGCCGAATGGCTGGACAATCTGAACTACCTCGATTTCCTGCGCGATATCGGGCGGCATTTTTCCATCAACCGCATGCTGTCGTTTGAAAGCGTGAAATCCCGGCTGGACCGCGAGCAATCGCTGTCCTTCCTCGAATTCAACTACATGATCCTGCAAGCTTATGATTTCCTTGAAATAAACCGCCGCTATGGTTGCCTGTTGCAGATGGGCGGCAGCGACCAATGGGGCAATATCATCAACGGTATTGACCTTACACGCCGCGTTTTGGACGAACAAATTTTTGGCCTCACCTCTCCGTTGCTAACCACCTCGGACGGCAAGAAAATGGGCAAAAGCCAGGGAGGAGCGATGTGGCTGAACGCCGATATGCTCTCGTCTTATGAGTTTTGGCAGTTTTGGCGCAACACGACCGACGCCGATGTCGGCCGCTTCCTTAAACTCTATACCGAATTGTCGGTCGAGGAATGCGACCGCCTCGCAGCCCTTGAAGGATCCGACATCAACGCCGCCAAAATCATCCTCGCCAATGAGGTGACAACCCTATGCCACGGTGCCGAGGCCGCCGTTGCCGCCGAGGCCACCGCCCGCGAGGTGTTTGAAAAAGGCGGCACAGGCGATGATCTGCCAACCTTTAGCGTGACTGCGGCAGAGCTGGCCGATGGCGTGTCTGTCTCGTCCCTCTTCGTCAAATCCGGGCTTGCGAAATCGGGTAAAGACGCCAAGCGCCTGATCACTGAGGGTGGCGCGCGCCTGAATGATGAGCCGGTTATCGAAGGCCAGATGATCAGCGCCGCCGACCTTGCCCAGCCGGTCAAACTGACCGCAGGCCGCAAACGCCATGCGCTGATTGTTTTGGGCTAAGGCCGGGGGGCGCTGCCCCGCAGTTTTAAACAAAAGGCCGGGGGGCGCTGCCCCCCGGAGCCCCCCGAGGTATTTTTGCCAAGATGAAAGCGTGAAAGTTTGATGTAGGGTTGGTGCAACCCGCCGCCCTGCGTGAGATGCTTATTAGACCACTCTCCCTTTTTTACCCTATAGGACCATATCATGCCCCTCATCGAACTCACCGCAGCGTTCGCCATACTGCAATTTCTGGTTTTTGGCGCCTACACTGGCAAAGCACGTGAAAAATCGGGTCTGAAAGCGCCCGCAATGACCGGGGATGATGGTTTTGAGCGTATGTACCGCGTCCAAATGAACACGCTAGAGGTGCTTGTCGCCTTCTTGCCCGCGCTGTTTTTGGCGGGTCTGCATTGGCCTGCCTATGTTGTGGCCCCGCTTGGCGCGGTCTACCTTATCGGTCGCCATCTCTATTGGCGCGCTTATGTCACCGCCCCCGAAACCCGCGGTCTGGGGTTTATGCTGACGATTGCGCCGGTATTTTTGCTGATTGTTTTGGCAATTATCGGGGCTGTGATGGGCCTGTTTGGTGGGGCGGCTTAAGGCGGGGCAAGGGGCCAATCGCGGCGTTTAGACGGGACGCAGGGCTTGGGATGTGCCTCTGCCAGTGCGCCCGATACGTGTAGCCGTCGCTGCACTATTCGGCCCCACCTTCGAAAAGCGACCTGCCAAGGGTAAGGGGGGGTGTTTTCGGGCAAGAAGGCCCGCAAACGCAGGTTAATGATTCGTTAAAAAAAACTGCATTGTGGTTTAGTATCAACGCATTACCAAAACGTTCGCGCGCGATTCATCTGCGATAAAACGGCCCATCCCAGCAAGCGGATGGGCCGTTTTTAGTTATTCTACGGTCACTTTTGACATCTGGTCGGGGTTCGAGACCTCGCCATTGCCACCATCACCGCGCTTGATTTTATCGACCACATCCATGCCCTCAATCACCCGGCCTACGACCGTGTATTGATTGTCCAAAAACGGACCCGGCGCGAACATGATGAAAAACTGGCTATTGGCCGAGTCCGGGCTTTGGCTGCGCGCCATCCCGACGACGCCGCGATCAAAAGTTTCCGACGAAAACTCTGCCGGGATATTTGGCAGGTCAGATCCGCCCATGCCAGCACGACCCGTTTCGCCGCCAGATTTACCAAATTGAACATCGCCAGTTTGGGCCATGAAGCCGTCAATCACGCGGTGAAACACCACCCCGTCATATTTCCCGTCTTTTGCAAGCGCGGTGATTTGGGCCACATGCTTGGGCGCCAGATCGGGCAGCATATCAATGACCACGCGGCCATTCGCCTCACCTGCAACCTCAATCACAAGGTTCGGACCCGGCCCATCAACCGCCTGCGCCATCGCGGGTGTGGCCGATTGAGACAGCGCGTAGCCGCCCAAAACGGCCAAACCAAGGGCGAAAAAGCCGCCCGCAACCAAAGTATCTTTACGCATCAGCTGCCACCTTTACCGAAATCATCCGGTCGGGGGCTGCTGGTGGCTCGCCTTTGGCAATCGCGTCCACATGCTCCATCCCAGAAATCACGCGGCCATAAACGGTGTATTGGCCATTCAAGAAATCATTGTCCTTGAAGTTGATGAAGAACTGGCTGTTGGCCGAGTCTGGGTTCGAAGACCGCGCCGCACCCAAAGAGCCGCGAGAATGGGGCAATTTGGAAAACTCAGCTGGCAGGTCAGGCATTGTAGAACCGCCTGTACCAGCGCGCTTCAGGTTGAAACCGTCTTCCATATCGCCATGCTCAACATCGCCAGTTTGGGCCATGAAGCCATCAATCACGCGGTGAAAGCAGACATTGTCATAGGCCCCTGCCCGCGCCAACTCTTTCATTCGGGCGGTATGCTTGGGCGCCACATCGGCCAGCAGCTCAATAATCACTGTGCCGCCCTTGATTTCCATCAAGATCGTGTTCTCTGGGTCTTTGATATCGGCCATTTGGCACTCCTATAGTTTTTCTGACGCGTAACCTAATCATCCAAGTCGCGGTTGGAAAGGGCTAACCATTGACCATCGCATTGGTATAGGATCGAAAGGCGCGAAGAAAACTGCAGGAGGCTGTGATGGCTTGGAAGACGCTTGATGACATGGTTTTGGCCGACAAGGTCGCACTTGTTCGGGTTGATGTGAACGTGCCAATGGAAAACGGCCAAGTGACCGATGCCACGCGGATAGAGCGTATTGTCCCCACCCTGACCGATATTTTGGCCATGGGTGGCAAGCCTGTGCTGCTTGCGCATTTTGGTCGGCCCAAAGGCGCTGTCGTGCCCGAGATGAGCCTGTCGCAGGTCGTGCCTGCGCTGCAAGCCGCCCTTCCCGGCGTCAAGGTGACATTCGCCAGCGATTGCATCGGCGGTCCAGCCAAAGCGGCAATTGCCGCGATGGGCGCGAATGAGGTGGTTTTGCTAGAAAATACCCGTTTTCATCCGGGCGAAGAAAAGAATGATCCGATGCTGGCCGCGAGCATGGCAGCCTTGGGAGATGTCTATGTGAATGATGCGTTTTCGGCGGCACACCGAGCGCATGCAAGCACCGAAGGCATCACGCGGCTGTTGCCCAGTTGCGCAGGCCGCTTGATGCAGGCCGAACTTTCCGCGCTTGACGCAGCTTTGGGCACGCCCAGTCGCCCGGTGGTGGCCGTGGTGGGCGGGGCAAAAGTGTCGACGAAACTCGCCCTGCTCGGGAATTTGGTGACCAAGGTGAACCACCTGATCATTGGCGGGGGCATGGCCAATACCTTCCTTGTGGCCCAAGGGATCGAGGTTGGCAAAAGCTTGGCCGAACGTGACATGGCCGAAACCGCGCTGGCGATTTTGGCCAAGGCGGACCAGTTGGGCTGTGCGATTCATTTGCCGATCGACATTGTGGTGGCCCGTGAATTCAAGGCAGGGGCCGCGTCCGAGGTGTTGCCAGTGGGCGAATGCCCCGATGATGCGATGATCCTTGATGCGGGGCCGCAGACCGTCGCCCAAATCGCACGCGTTTTTGCAGATGCGCGCACCCTGATCTGGAATGGTCCTTTGGGCGCATTTGAAATCACCCCCTTTGATTCCGCGACCAATGCAGCGGCACAACAGGCAGCGGCCTTGACCGAGGCAGGCACGCTTGTGTCAGTGGCAGGGGGCGGCGATACGGTCGCGGCCTTGAACAAGGCCGGGGTGGCCGAGCAGTTTACCTATATTTCTAGCGCAGGCGGCGCGTTCCTTGAATGGATGGAAGGCCGCGATTTACCCGGCGTTGCTGCCTTGAAAGGACACTAAATGGCGATTTGGGCCTTGATTACCGGAGCATCCGAAGGGTTGGGGCGCGAATTTGCCATTCTGGCCGCGCAATCAGGGTTTGATGTGATCCTGACGGCGCGACAAGAGGACAAGTTGCACACCTTGTCGCATGAGTTGCAGCGGGCCTATCACATCGCCGTGGTGGTTTTACCCGCCAATCTAGCCGACCCTGAGGCGGTCGAACAACTGTGGCTGGATGCCTCAAAAGATCGTCAAATCGGAATTCTGGTGAACAATGCCGGGCTTGGGCGCAACGGCCCCTTTGCCGAGGAAACCAATTGGCCGCGCGAAGCAGCGTCAATTTCGGTGAATATCGTGGCCGCAACGATTCTGATGAAACGCGCGGTGGCGCATATGGTGGGGCACGGGTCGGGCCAAGTGATGAATGTCGCCTCAACCGCGGCCTTTATGCCGGGGCCGCAGATGGCAGTCTATCACGCGACCAAGGCCTATTTGCTAAGCCTGTCTGAGGCGGTCGCGACCGAGTTGCGAGGGTCGGGTGTGACGGTGACAGCCTTGTGTCCTGGCCCCACTGATACGGCGTTTTTTGATGCGGATCAGGCGGTTAAGGCAACTTTGATCACCAAGATGGGCATGGCCCCGGCAGCAGTAGTGGCAAAGGCCGGATGGGATGCAATGGAGCAGGGCAAGCGGGTCAAGGTGACCGGCGTTCAGAACGTGATATTTGCGAACCTGCCCCGCGTGGCCCCTCGTGCTTTGGTCGCGTGGATTGCCCAGATTTTTCTGAAACGGCGTCGGTAAGTAGTCAATTCGATGTAATTTCAGATTGTTAGCGCCAACAGAATTGATTGGCCCTACACATGCCGCTATGCCCGAATTCAGCGGACTTTTGGACAGGGATGGTGTGATGCAAAATAGCAAACAAGCCGAGAAGATGGCACGTGGTGCGGGTTTTATAGCGGCGCTTGATCAAAGCGGCGGGTCCACCCCCAAAGCCCTGCGGCTTTATGGCGTGGAAGAAAGTGCCTATTCATCCGAGCCAGAGATGTATGACCTGATCCATGCGATGCGGTCTCGGATCATCAAATCGCCTGCGTTTACCGGGGATAAGGTGATTGGCGCCATTTTGTTTGAGCAAACGATGGACCGGACAATTGATGGCCTGCCCACCGCAACCTACCTTTGGGAAAAGCGCGGCGTTGTCCCGTTTTTGAAGATCGACAAAGGGCTAGAGGCGGAAAGTAACGGCGTTCAGTTGATGAAGCCGATGCCGGGCTTGGGCGCATTGCTTGCGCGCGCGGCCAAAGGTGGCATTTTTGGCACCAAAGAACGGTCTGTCATCAATGCAGCCAATGCAGTGGGGATTGAGGCTATTGTCGCGCAGCAATTTGCGGTGGCGGCTGAGGTTTCCGCGGCAGGCCTTATGCCGATTTTGGAGCCTGAAATCACGATTTCAATCGCAGATAAGGCCGAGGCCGAGGCGTTGTTGCTGACCACAATCTTGCGCCATTTAGATGCTCTGCCTGCCGGTCAGCAGGTAATGCTAAAGCTGACCTTGCCGACAAAGACCAATCTTTACAAACCCTTGGTCGACCACTCGGCGGTGATGAGGGTCGTGGCGCTGTCAGGTGGCTATAGCCGAGAGGCGGCAAACCAAATTCTTGCGCAGAACACAGGCCTTATCGCCAGCTTTAGTCGGGCGCTGTCAGAAGGTCTGAGCGCGGGCCAAACGGATGCCGAATTTGACGCAACCTTGGCGCAGGCAATTCAGAGCATTCATGCCGCATCGGTTGCGGGCTAAAGTCGCAAAGCACGGCGATGCAAGTGTTTGCAATTTTTGGTTTTCGTTCAATCTTTTCCAGATTGAACGAAAATTGTTCTAAATTCAAGAATGTCCCATTTGGGGGATTCCCTTTGCGAATCACTTGTGGCACTATCCGTGGACGCCCCCGCTTGAGAGGGGCATGAGGCAGCGCGCAGATGACTATAGCCAAACCACGCCCCGCACTTGGATCGCTTTTGCTGATCTTACTCGCCATTGGACTTGGTGGCTATTTCACTTTTGCCGCAGTGCAAGGCGATTATGGCGTGTTTCGTCAGGTCCAACTGCGGGCCGAAGAACGCGCCTTGATCGCACAGCGCGATGCCTTGCAGGTGCAGTTGGCCGAAATGGAAAACCTGACCAACCGCTTGTCTGACAGCTATCTTGATCTTGATCTGCTGGATGAGCAGGCCCGCGATGTGTTGGGCTATCTGCGCGCCGACGAAATCGTCATCCGCTAACCCGATCATTGCCCCCAAATGCCCTGACGCATCCCGCTGGCATAGTCATGCTTGCCGTGCAGGCTGGCTTTTCCCTTGTTTTTCCGTAGGCTGCTAGATAGTTTAATACTGAACTACTTTCACCTTTGAGGGAGGTTGCGCCTCATGGCCGCACAGAAGAAACCCACGAAATCAAATACATCCAAAGAAGAACTCATGGGATTTTACCGTGAGATGCTGTTGATCCGTCGATTCGAGGAAAAGGCGGGGCAATTGTACGGAATGGGGCTGATCGGCGGTTTTTGCCATCTATATATCGGGCAAGAAGCGGTTGTTGTGGGGATCGAGGCGGCCACCAAAGAGGGTGACAAGCGCATCACCAGCTACCGCGACCACGGCCATATGCTGGCCTGTGGCATGGATCCAAAGGGCGTTATGGCCGAGCTGACGGGCCGCGAGGGTGGTTATTCCCGCGGCAAAGGCGGCTCGATGCACATGTTTTCCAAGGAAAAGCATTTTTATGGCGGTCACGGCATTGTGGGCGCACAGGTGCCACTGGGCGCGGGGCTTGCCTTTGCCGATAAATATCTGGGCAATGACAACGTGTCCTTTACCTATTTTGGCGATGGTGCCGCAAATCAAGGCCAAGTCTATGAGACCTATAACATGGCCGAGCTTTGGAACCTGCCGGTTGTTTTTGTGATTGAAAACAACGGTTATGCGATGGGCACGTCTGTAAAGCGTTCGACCAAATCGCCCTCGCTTTGGGAACGTGGTGCAGCATACGGCATCAAAGGCGAGGCGGTCGATGGCATGGACGTGCTGGCCGTAAAGGCCGCCGCTGAAAAGGCCGTGGCCGTGTGCCGCGCGGGCGACGGCCCCTACATTCTGGAAATGATGACCTATCGCTATCGCGGGCATTCGATGTCTGACCCCGCGAAATACCGCACCCGCGAAGAGGTGCAAAAGATGCGCGATGAAAAAGACGCTATTGAGCATGTGCGTGACCTGCTGGTGCAGGGTGGCCATGCAACCGATGATGATCTGAAAACCATCGACAAAGAGATAAAGGCGATCGTCAACGAATCCGCCGAATTCGCCAAAAACAGCCCAGAGCCCGCGTTGGAAGAGCTCTGGACAGATATTTACGCCTGAAGGAGAGACACATAATGGCAACGCAAATTCTTATGCCGGCACTCTCTCCGACGATGGAAGAGGGTACTTTGGCCAAGTGGTTGGTCAAAGAAGGCGATGTGGTTAAATCCGGGCAAATCTTGGCCGAAATTGAAACCGACAAAGCAACGATGGAGTTTGAGGCGGTCGATGAAGGTATCGTCGGCAAGATCTTGGTCGCGGAAGGCACTGCGAACGTAAAGGTCAACACTGCCATCGCGATCATGGTCGAAGAAGGCGAGTCTGCCGATGACGCCGCCCCTGCCCCCGATGCGGCACCCACGGCGTCTGCAGATGTGGCTGCAACTGCGGCACCGGCTGCAGCTGCAAAATCGGCTGCGGCCCCGGTTGCGGTTGTATCCAACGCCTCGCCCGATTGGCCTGAAGGCACGCCGATGAAAACCATGACAGTGCGTGAGGCGTTGCGCGAAGCGATGGCCGAAGAAATGCGCGCCAATGAGTTGGTCTATCTGATGGGCGAAGAGGTGGGCGAATACCAAGGTGCCTACAAGATTTCTCAGGGATTGCTGGATGAGTTTGGCCCCCGCCGCGTGGTTGATACCCCGATCACCGAGCATGGGTTTACCGGCATCGCGGTTGGGTCGGCCTTTGCTGGGCTGAACCCGATTGTCGAATTCATGACCTTCAACTTTGCTTTGCAGGCGATTGACCATCTGCTGAACTCTGCTGCCAAGACGCTGTATATGTCGGGCGGGCAGATGGGCTGCCCGATTGTGTTTCGGGGTGCCAATGGCGCTGCGGCCCGCGTGGGCGCACAGCACAGCCAAGATTTTGCCGCATGGTATGCCATGGTGCCGGGCCTGAAAGTCGTGATGCCCTATTCGGCCGCCGATGCAAAAGGTTTGTTGAAACAAGCGATCCGTGACCCTAACCCAGTGATCTTCCTTGAAAATGAGATAATGTATGGCAAATCGTTCGAGGTCCCAGACCTGCCCGATTTCACCATTCCTTTCGGTAAAGCCCGGATTTGGCGCGAAGGGTCTGATGTGACCATCGTGTCGTTCGGTATCGGCATGACCTATGCGCTAGAAGCGGCGGATAAGCTGGCCGAAGATGGCATTTCCGCCGAAGTCATCGATCTGCGCACCCTGCGCCCGATCGATTATGACACGGTTTTGGCATCTGTGCAGAAAACCAACCGCTGTGTGACGGTTGAGGAAGGCTGGCCCGTAGGGTCAATCGGCAACCACATTGGGGCCACCATCATGCAGCGTGCCTTTGATTATCTGGACGCGCCAGTGATCAATTGTACGGGCAAGGATGTGCCAATGCCTTATGCTGCCAACCTCGAAAAACACGCTTTGATCACGACCGCAGAAGTGGTCGAGGCCGTTAAATCCGTCTGCTACCGTTAAGGAGAACGCTCATGGCTACACAAATCTTAATGCCCGCGCTTTCACCGACAATGGAAGAAGGCACATTGGCCAAATGGCTGGTGAAAGAGGGCGATACGGTCAAATCCGGCGATATCATGGCCGAGATTGAAACCGACAAGGCGACGATGGAATTTGAAGCTGTCGATGAAGGCATCGTTGGCAAAATTCTGGTGGCCGAAGGTACGTCTGGCGTCAAAGTGAACACGCCGCTTGCTGTTTTGCTGGAAGA
>CBDTUV010000059.1:0-11897 GCA_965363575.1 uncultured Pseudorhodobacter sp.
GGGCTGCGTGACAGGCTGCGGGCGGCGGCGGCGGGGATGATCAGCATGGCCGAGATGAGAAGCGCGCCGACGATTTTGAGAGCGACCGCGACGACGACGGCAAGGGCGATTGTGAGGACAAGGCGTTCGCGGTTGGGGTTGAGGCCGGAGGCATGGGCGAGGTCTTCGGATAGGGTAGCGGTGAGCAGGGCTTGCCAGCGCCAAAGGAGCAAACCCACGATGAGGATCGCGCCGCCCCAGACGAAGGCGAGGTCGGATTTGGACACGGCGAGGATATCACCAAACAAAAGACCCGAGAGGTCGGCGCGCACACCCGGCACAAAGCTGATGGCGACAAGGCCGAAGGCGAGGGCGGAATGGGCCAGCACGCCCAGAGTGGTATCGACCGCCCAACCGCGCGCGGCGAGGGCCGAGACGGTGAGGGCCATGCTGAGGGCCACGAGCATGGTGCCAAGCCCGATGGGGAGCGACAGCGCGAGCGCCAGCGCCACGCCGAGAATGGCGGCGTGGCTTGTTGCATCCCCGAAGTAGGCCATGCGGCGCCAAACGACGAAGGCACCGAGCGGGCCTGCGGCAAGGGCCAAGCCGATGCCTGCGAGGGCTGCGCGCACCAAGAAATCATCAAACATGGTCGGGCTGCTTTGCTGGTGTTTGGGCGTGGACCTTGGTGTGGTCGTGGCCGCAGTTTGGGCCGTGTTCATGCGGGGTGTCGGGACCGTGGCTGTGGTCGTGGTCATGGCGGTAGAGCGCCAAAGCGCCTTGGGTACCAAAGCCAAACAGGGCACGGTATTCGGGGGCGTCGCGCACCACATCGGGCGCGCCTTCGCAGCAGACATGACCGTTGAGGCAGATCACCCGATCAGACGCCGCCATGACCACATGCAGATCATGGCTGACCAGCAACACGGCAGCGCCGGTGTCGCGGCGGACCTCTTCGATCAGGTGGTAAAAGGCAGCCTCACCGGGTTGGTCGAGGCCTTGGGTCGGTTCATCGAGGATCAAGATGTCGGGCTGGTTCAGCAAAGCGCGGGCCAAAAGGACGCGCTGTAATTGGCCGCCAGACAGGTCTGCCAATTGGCGCTGTTCAACGCCTGCCACACCGCAGCGGGCCAGAACTTGGGCGGCGGCGGCATCGGTGCAGCGCTGCGGCAGCGACAAAAAGCGGCGCGCGGTCATCGGCAAAGGCCGGTCGATATGCAGGCGTTGCGGCACATAGCCGATGCGCAGGCCGGCTTTGCGCGTGATGGTGCCCGAGGCCAGCGATTGAATGCCCAAAAGCGCGCGCAAAAGGGTAGATTTGCCAGAGCCGTTGGGGCCGACGATGGTTACAATTTCGGCCGGATCGATCGCCAAGCTGACGCCTGCGAGTATATCGGCCCCGCCAAGGCGCACGGTCAGGTTTTGGGCTGAAATCAGGCTCATGCAGCGGCCCCGCAGGTTGGGCATAGGCCCAATGCCTCAATACTGGTCCGTTCCACGGTAAAGCCTGCCGCAAGGGCGGCGGCATCCAAGGCGGCGCGGACGGGTTCGGCGGCGGTTTCGGCCAGCGCGTTGCAACCGCGGCAAATCAGGAAGACGGGCGCGTGGTCGGTTTCGGGATGCATGCAGGCGGCAAAAGCGTTCAGGCGGCGGACCTTGTGGGCCAGCCCGTGTTCGACCAGAAATTCCAGCGCGCGGTAGGCCACGGGGGGCTGTTTGCCAAAACCTGCGGCGGCAAGGCGGTCCAGCACATCATAGGCCCCCAATGCGCGGTGTTCAGACAGCAGGATTTCCAAGGTTTGGCGGCGCACCGGGGTTAGCCGCTGTTTACGGCTGGCCAAAATAGCCTCGGCCCGGGCAAGGCCGGTGGCGGTGCAATGGCTGTGGTCATGGGCATCAAAAGCAGGGGTGTGCGAGGGCATATTGCGCCTTGAATTGTGATATTGTAACAGATATTTTGTTATGTCATAACATATGGCATATGCCGCGTAACCACAAGACAGGAGTTTATGATGCGTGCTTTTAGCTTTGGCCTTTGGATGGTGATGTGGGGGCTGCCTGCGGCCGCCGAGGCCCCGAAGGTGGTGGTGGATATTGCGCCCGTGCATGCCTTGGTCGCGATGGTGATGGGCGATGTGGGGGCGCCGGTTTTGTTGCTGCCCAAGGGCGCTGATGCGCATGATTTCCAGCTGCGGCCCAGCCAAGCGGCCGATCTGGATGCGGCGGATGTGGTGATTTGGGTGGGGCCAGAGATGAGCCCGTGGTTGGAGCGTAGCTTGCGCGGTTTGGGGCGCGACGCTGGGTTGGCGCTGCTGGATGCACCGCAGACTGTGACGCAAGGGTTTGGGGAGGCGGCGGGGCATGAGCATGACGGTGGGCGTGGGCATGACGGTGTTGATCCGCATGCGTGGTTAGACCCGGAAAATGCGCGGATTTGGGTAGGCTTGATTGCCGATGCTTTGGCAAAGGCGGACCCGGACAGCGCCGCGATTTACCGCACCAATGCCGATGCGGCACAGGTCGAGGTGACGCGGATCGAGGCTGAGGTGGCTGCCGTCTTGGCCCCTGTGGCGGACAAGCCGTTTGTGGTGATGCATGATGCTTATGGCTATTTCGTCGGGCATTTTGGGTTGCAGGTGGTGGGCAGTTTGCGCACGAGCGATGCGGCGCTACCGGGGGCTGCGCATTTGGTGGAATTGCAGGACAAGGTGGCGGCGAGTGCTGCGGTGTGCTTGTTCCCTGAGGCCAATCATAGTGACGCGAGCGCGCGGCAGATGGCGGAGTCTACTGGCCTGCGTTTGGGCCAAGCATTGGACCCAGAAGGCAGCAGTTTGGAACCGGGTGCAGGGCTTTATCGCGCGTTGATGTTGGGTTTGGCCAATGGGTTGGCCGGGTGCCTTTCGGGACAATAGGCTGGCGGCAGTAAGTTAGGTGCCGTTTACGCGCAGCATGACCGGGCCTGCGTGGACGCTGCCGATGATGGCTGCGGGTTCGCCTGCGGCGATCAGGGTTTTCAGGATCGTTTGCGCCTGTGCTTGTGGCACGGTGGCAAGCAATCCTCCGGCGGTTTGCGGGTCAAACAGGAGTGCTGCGTGGGGGGTGTTGGGGGCGTTTATGCGGCCCAAGCACAGCGCGCGGTTGGCGGGGGCGATGCTGGAGGCGTGACCAAGGGCCGCGAGGGTTTGCGCACCGGGCAGGGTTGGTATGTCGTTAAGCGCGAGGGTCGCCGACAGCCCTGCCCCGTCCAGCATTTCCAAAAGATGACCTGCCAAGCCAAAACCAGTGACATCGGTCATGGCGGTGGCGTGGGGTGACAGGATTTTTGACGCGGTGGCGAGGGGGTGGAGCATGGAGGCCATGCAGGTCGTGACCACCTCACCCAGCATCAGGTCGGGCATTTGGCCAGACATTTGCGCTGTGGCCATTTCGGCGGCAAGGATGGTGCCGGTGCCGATGGGCTTGGTCAGGATAATCGCGTCGTTTTCTTGCGCGCCCGACTTGCGGATGGGATGATCTGCCAAGCCGGTGATGGAAAAACCGATGGTCAGTTCAGCCCCGATAGAGGTGTGGCCGCCCAAGATATCGGCGCCAGCCGCGCCAAAAACGTCAGTGGCGGCAGTCAGGATTTCGGCCAACATCTCGGCCTGAAGGGGCGCGCCCAGACGCGGTAAGGTGATTTGCGACAGGGCCGATTGGGGTGCCGCCCCCATCGCCCAAATGTCGCCCAGCGCGTGGATTGCGGTGATACGAGCCATCAGGGCTGCGTCATTGGTAAAGGCGCGCAGGTGGTCGGTGGTCAGCACTTGGACGCCCTTGCCATGGCGCAAAATGCCCGCATCATCGCCCGGACCCGACAGCACATCGGGGCGTTTGGGCGCAGGGAGGTGTTGAAGGGCGGTTCCCAGCGTGGCGCCTGCAACCTTGGCGCCGCAGCCGCCACACAGGGGCTTTTCGCCCAGCGCTTCGGCCATGCCTTGGACGGCATCTATGGGCAGCGCGGGGGTTGGCATTGCGGGGTAATCGGTGAATTTCGCCATGAATGTGCGGTCGATGCGGTCTTTCCACTGCCACAGCCACGCCCCTTCCAGCCGCAAGCCCAGCTTATCGGCCACGGCGCGTTTGCGGCCTGTCGAGATGAGTTTGAGGTAGTCACGTTGGGGGTGGTAGTGGCGCAAGGGTGCAGCGGACAGGACCGCCCGCAGGTTTTGAAACAGGATTGGCGCTTGGCGCACGGCGAAAACGCCTGCTTTGGGGCGCGGCGCATAGGCCATATGGGCGCAATCGCCCACGGCGAAGACCAACGGGTCCGAGCTTTGCAAGCTGGGGGTGATGGTGACGAAACCTTGGTGCAGGTCCAGCCCGGTGGATTGCAGCCACGCTTGGGGTTGGGCGCCTGCGACCGACAGGGTGAAATCGGAGGCCAAGGTTTGGCCATTGGTCAAGGTGACGGTGGTGGGTGACACCGAGGCGGGCTCGGTCCCCGTCATCACGTTGATATTATAGTGCTTTAGCTGCGCCATAAGCGCTGCGCGCGCGCCAGAACCGATATGCGGCAAGACGGTGTCGGAGCGTTCTAGCAATGTGATATGGGGCTGGAGACCATGGCTTTGCAAGCGGTGGGCCGAGGCCATGGCGAGTTCGGTGCCGCCCACCCCTGCCCCGATTATGACCAACCGAGGTTGCGCAGGCGCGGAGGCTACAAAGCTGTCCCAACGTTCGGCATAGCCGCCCAAAGGCTTGGCCGCGACGGCGTGATCGTCAAACCCGGCCAGTTCGGGCAGGTTTGACGCGATGCCAATATCGAGCGAGGCGACATCATAGCGCAGGCGGCGGCCGTCTTGCAAAATCACCTGCTGCGCCGTGCGGTCCAAACCGGTGGCACGTCCCATGACCACACGCGCGCCCGCAAAACGGCCAAGACGGACAAGGTCGATCATCATGTCAGAGCGCGCGTAATGGCCTGCGATATGGCCCGGCAACATGCCGGTATAGGGGGCGACGGGGCTGGGGTTGATAACGGTTACGCGGGTCCCAGCTTGGGGGGACATCCCCCATTTGCGCAAAAGCAAAGCGTGCGCATGCCCGCCCCCTATCAACACAAGGTCGCGCAATTGGGGCCATTGGGGGGCATGCATAACAGGTCTGCTTTCGCATCAGGGGATCATAGGTCGGATTGACCATATCCGTGCATAGGCGCAATTGCGATAGGCCAAGGGGCAACAGTTGCGTGAGGCTGTGTCTGGGGGTAGCGTTCCAAAGACACTTCGTTTGCAAGGAAAATCTGGTCATGGCGCGTCAGACAACCGGCCTTTCGGTTAGCCAAAAGCTGCAATTGAACGGCTCGCTTGCCACGTCGATCCGGGTGTTGCGCTTTGATGCGTCAGGCCTGACCCGCTATTTGGAGGAACAGGCCGGCGAGAACCCGCATGTGGAGCTGGCCCCAGCCCCGGTGGATATGGCGGCGTGGTTGCCGCGTTGGACCACGGCCTTTGCCGCCCAAGGGATTGGCCGCGCCGAGGCGGTTGATTTTGCCGATATGGTGCAAGCGCCCGCACTAGGGTTGATCGCCCATGTCACGCGCGAGATTGAGCGGGTTGTGACCACCCCGTCCGAGCGCGAGATTGCCTATGCGTTTATGCATGCGCTGGAGCCTACAGGATGGTTGGGACGGCCTGTGGCCGATGTCGCAGCCGAGGCGGGGTGTAGCGCGTCCGAGGCTGCGCGGGTTTTGACCCTGTTGCAAAAAATGGAGCCGACAGGTCTGTTTGCCCGGTCCTTGGTGGAATGTTTGCGCCTGCAAGCGATAGAGGCAGAGTGTTTTGACCCGGTAATGGCTTGTGTTTTGGACCACCTGGAAATGGTGGCAAAAGGCGATATGGCCCGGCTTGCCAGCCTGTGCGCCGTGTCCGAGTCTCAGGTTTTGGCGCAGGTGAGGCACATCCGCAGCTTTGACCCCAAGCCCGGCACGCAGTTTGGCCAAAGTGCCGCCGTTGTGCGCGAGCCGGATTTGGTGGTGACGCGCGGCGATGTGGGATGGATTGTCAGCCTGAACAGGTCGGCGCTGCCGGATGTTTTGATTGCAAAGGATGCGGCAGGGGCAAGCCCGGATCGGTTGTCGGCGGCCCGTGACTTGCAGCGGATGGTGGCCAATCGCAACCAAACCTTGTTGCGCATTGGCCAAGATATCCTGACCCGACAAGAGCAGGTTTTGACGGATGGGTTGGTGGCATTGCAACCCATGACGATGCAAGACGTAGCCTTGGCGCTGGATTTGCATGTCAGCACGGTAAGCCGCGCTGTGGCAGGTGTATCGGTCGATGCGCCGCGCGGGACGATTTGGCTGCGGGCGATGTTTACGGCGGCGGTGGGCGGTGACGGTGGGGCGGCATCGGGCGCGCTGCGGGCCAAGTTGATTGGTCTTGTGGGGACTGAGGACCGCGCGAACCCCTATAGTGACCAAGCGCTGGCCGAGGCTTTGTCTGGGCCAGACACGCCTGTGGCGCGGCGCACCATCGCCAAGTACCGTGCCTTGTTGGAGATTCCGCCAAGCCACAGGCGCAAGATCGGGCGCAAGATCGGGCCAAAGATTGGGCGCAAAGTTAACCGTTAATCTGCGCGCAACCTGCCCCTAAGCGTGAAATCTGCCGCAACTGCGCAAAATCGGTCGCAAGAGGCCGTGCAAAGTGTCCTAAACTGCCCTAAATCGCGGAAGGCGCAGGGCAAACCGGCGGCGGGTGGAGAAAACGCGAATGAGCCTATTTCTGGGTGTGGATACCGGCGGAACCTATACGGATGCCGTGGTTTTGGACAATGAAACCGACCGGGTTTTGGGCAAGGCCAAGTCGCTGACCACCCGCAAGGATTTGTCGCTGGGCATTGGCCGTGCGGTTGATGCCGCGTTGGAGGCTGCCGGGATTGCGCCGCAAGATGTCAGCATGGTGTCGCTGTCGACCACGCTTGCCACCAATGCGCTGGTCGAAGGGCAAGGCGGGCGCGTGGCCTTGGTGTTTATCGGGTTTGATGAGAGCGATCTGGAACGTGGGGGCCTGCGCGAGGCCTTGGGCGGCGATCCGGTGATCCGGCTGGCCGGGGGGCATGGCCATGCGGGGCAAGAATTTGCGCCTTTGGACGTGGCGGGGCTGGAGGCAGCCTTGGCCGAGCATAGTGTGATGGGCTTTGCCGTGGCCTCGCGGTTTGCCACGCGCAACCCCGGCCATGAACTGGCAGCGCGCGATGTGATCCGCCGGGTGACGGGGCGGCCTGTGACCTGCTCGCATGAGCTGTCGGCCAATCTGAATGGGCCGAAGCGGGCGTTGACGGCGGTGCTGAATGCGCGGCTGATCGGGATGATTGACCGGCTGGTGACGGCGTGTGAAAGCCACAACACCAAGCGCGGGATTACCGCACCTTTGATGGTGGTGCGCGGCGATGGGGCGCTGATTTCGGCCGCGATGGTGCGCGAACGCCCGATTGAGACGATTTTGTCCGGCCCCGCCGCGTCGATTGTTGGCGCGCGCTGGTTGACGGGGGCATCGGATGCGCTGGTGTCCGATATTGGTGGGACGACGACCGATGTGGCCATGCTGAAAGATGGGTTGCCCGAGATTGACCCGTTGGGCGCGCGGGTTGGCGGATATCGGACCATGGTGGAGGCGGTTGCGATGCGCACCACGGGCCTTGGGGGTGACAGCGAGGCGCATTTGATCACCGAAGGGTTGGCGGGCGGGTTTATCCTTGGCCCGCGCCGTTTGATCCCGGTGTCGTTACTGGCGGTGGAAAACGGGACGATGGTGCATGACGCGCTGGACCGCGCGCTGTCGTGCGATGCGGTGGGCGAGCATGACGGGCGGTTTGTGATACCGATGGGGTTTGAACCCACGGGCCTGTCGGCACGCGAGATCGTGTTGCTGGCGCGGATTACGGGGCCGATGCCGCTTGCGCAGGCGCTGACCTCACGGTTGGAAGTGGCGGCGATGGACCGGCTGGTTGCGCGCGGGTTGGTGATGCTGTCAGGGGTGACGCCATCGGATGCAAGCCATGTGCTGGGCGGGCTGACCGATTGGGACGGGGTGGCGGCAGAAAAGGCCGTGCGCTTGCTGGCGCGGCGACGCAATGGGCGGGGTGAGAGGGCCGCGCGGGATGCGGCAACCTTGGCCCAAGCGATTGTGGACCAGTTGACCGAGCAAACCGCGACATGCTTGCTGGAAGCCGCCTTTGGCGAAGACCCGGCCTTTGCCGACGAAGATGGCGTGGGCTTGTCGCGCCACAGCTTGCTGCGCGCCGCGTTGGACCAACACCGCGGGATCATTGAACTTTCGGCGCGGATTGGTGTGCCTGTCATCGGGCTGGGGGCGTCTGCGCCCTTTTACTATGGCGCGGTTGGGGTGCGATTGGGGGCCAAGATGATCTTGCCGCAACATGCGGGCGTTGCCAATGCAATCGGGGCGGTGGTGGGCCAAATCAGCCAGCGCGCGACAGGCCTTGTGTCATCGGCTGGTGAAGGGCAGTTCACTGCGCATATGACCTATGGTCCCGAACGGTTCACCTCCAAGACCGAAGCGATGGCCGCGATGCAGGCTGCGTTGCTGGAAGACGCCACGGCGCGGGCGCGGTTGGCGGGGGCGGATGAGGTGTTGATCACCAGCACCCAAGATGTGCGCGAGGCCGAGGTAGAGGGGCGCGCGATGTTCATTGAGGCCACGCTGACCGTCACCGCATCCGGGCGGCCACGGGTGGCCCATGCGCGGGTGGACGCGACCGAGGGCGAGGTTATGATCACGGGAACGGTCTACGGGACCGCATAAGAGGGGCGGCGTGAGCGGGGTGGCGTGAGGGGGCAGCAATTCGCGGTGGTTGCCAATAACCCACCGATTCCCTCTTGACGCCCCGCGCCCACCCCCTTAACCACCCGCTTTAAGTGGCGAGGTAGCTCAGCTGGTTAGAGCACACGACTCATAATCGTGGGGTCGACGGTTCAAGTCCGTCTCTCGCCACCACTTACCCCCTTTTCTGGTCTTGAAACACGCGCGCTATCTGGCGTTCTGGCGGGGTGGAATGGGCCTTGATATCGGCAACGCTGGCGGCAACGCATTGGGACCGCGCAGATGATTGACAGCCCCACGCGTGCTGCCCGACACCTTGCCCCATGATGCGGTGCGCGGATCGCTTGGGCGATGAAGGTGCCGGGGCGGCTGGTGCGCCCATCTTCGACCCTGTGGATTTTGCAGGCCGTGCGCCGGGGGCCTGCGGCGAATGCGCGGTGTTTCCCGGCCTTGATATAGGCCGCGACCCCAAGTTGGTTTTGTGACCGCACTCAAAGGGCTGTGGGCCGCAAATCATGGTTGCCGTTTGGGGGGCGAGGCCGCATAGATAGGCAAGTTTTTTGTGTGTGGGGCGTAAGCGATGGCCAAAGACCTTTCAAACTGGGTGCCGCCCGTGATGCCGGACACCGCACCCTTGACCGGGCCGCATATTGTGTTGGAACGGCTGGATGCAGACAGGCACGCGGCCGATTTGCACCGGGCGTTTTCGGGCCATGATGCCTTGTGGGATTACATGCCTTACGGGCCTTTTACCTCTGCCTCGGCCTATCATCGGTGGGCCAAAGAGATGGCGGCACAGGCCGACCCGCATTTTTTCGTGCTGCGCGATGTGGCGACAGGGCATTGCGGCGGGGTTGCCAGCTTTTTGCGCATAGCGCCCGCTGCCGGGACGATCGAGGTTGGGCATATTTGCATCAGCCCCGAACTGCAAAGAACGGTTCATGCGACCGAGGCGATGTTTTTGATGATGCAGTGGGCGTTTGAGGCGGGCTACAGGCGATATGAGTGGAAATGTAATGCGGCCAACATGGCGTCACGCCGGGCGGCGCAGCGGCTTGGGTTTTCCTATGAGGGGATTTTCCGGCAGGCGGCCGTTATCAAAGGCCGCAACCGCGATACGGCGTGGTTTTCGGTGATAGACAGTGAATGGCCCGCCCTGCGTGAGGCGTTTTTAGCTTGGCTTGCCCCATCCAATTTCAATGCCAATGGCCAGCAGCACGAACGGCTGAGTGATTTGACCCGTTTGGTACGGGCCAATGATGATCCGGGCCAATGAAACGATGAAGTTGCCCTGCTAACCCTGTGGTTTGTCAGGGGCAAAAGGGTCACCAAGGGTGCGGATACGCTGTTGCAGCATATGCGCCAAACCGACCAGTGCTGCATCCGATGTATGGGCGCGGTCTGCGGCACCTTCAAGGGCAGCATCGTGTGAGCTGCGGGCCAAACCGCGCACAAAATCAGTGACATAGCCTTTGGGTGCAGTCGTACCGTTTTTGACAAGATCTGCGGCATGGATCAGGTCATCTTGCAGCGCTTGGCGGTCAGGTTGGAGTGTGTGTTTTGGCTGGGATGTGCGCGGTGGCCCCAAATCCTGTCCTGCCACCTGCCCCGTCAGATGCTGCAAGATCACGTCTTGGAACCCCGCCAAACTGTCCAAGGGCTTTTCCAAAAAGCCCGCAGCGCCCGCGCGCATGGCGGCCGACCAGCCATCGGGATCACCGCTGATGGCAAGGACCACGCATGCCCCTGCTTTGGTTTTCACCAATTCGCGGATAAGATCTACGCCATTGCCATCGGGTAACCCAAGATCCACCAGCACGACATCGGGGCGGTAGACGGCAAGGTGCCGGCGGGCGGCGGCAAGGGTTTCGGCCCGGCGCAAGCGCGCCCCGCTGCGTTGGCACAGCAGGCGCAACGCTTCAGACGCGAAACGGCTGTCCTCAACCGCAAGTAAGGTGACCCCGGACAAGGGGAGGAGCGTGTTTGGCCGGATCGTGAAGAAACCGGGCCCTTCGGGCAGCGCGAGAGCGGGAGAGGCAGGCATCATGATTCCTTAGCAGTAAGGGGGGTGAAGCAGTAAGGGGTTGAAAACGGGCAGCAGCATCGAAACTTTACGGCGGCACAGGCGCAATGCCTTATTTGGCACCCAAATTCCCTAACGCCCGGTGAATCATTTGGGAAAAAGGCAATGCGTTATCCGTTTTTCTATCGTCCTTTTTGCTGCGGCAGTGCGCCCTCTTGCCCTGAGCGGCCTGACACCGCATAAAGCGAGCCGAAACGACCAAGCGGAGCTACCCATGATTGGACGCCTGAACCACGTTGCCATTGCTGTTCCTGATCTGGAGGCAGCGGCGGCGCAGTACCGCAATACACTGGGCGCCCAAGTTGGCCCCGCGCAGGATGAGCCGGACCACGGGGTGACTGTGGTGTTCATCACGCTGCCCAATACCAAGATTGAACTGCTGTATCCGCTGGGCGAAAACTCTCCGATCAACGGGTTTTTGGAAAAGAACCCAAGCGGCGGGATTCATCATATCTGCTATGAGGTGGATGATATTTTGGCCGCGCGCGACCATCTTTTGGCATCGGGCGCGCGGGTTTTGGGAACGGGAGAGCCGAAAATCGGGGCGCATGGCAAGCCAGTGCTGTTTTTGCACCCCAAGGATTTTAACGGCTGTTTGGTAGAATTGGAGCAAGTATGAGCATCACCGCCGCCCTCGTTATGTTTGCCGTCACTTGGTTTATGACGTTTTTTGTGGTTTTGCCGCTGCGGTTCAAATCGCAAGGCGACGAAGGTGTGATTGTGCCGGGAACGCCGGCCAGCGCGCCTGCAGGGTTTGTGGTGAAACGCAAAGCCTGGATCACGACGATTGCCGCCACGGTGATCTGGATTGTTTTGTGCGGCATCATCTTGTCGGGCAAGATTACGGTGCGCGACTTTGACTTTATGGGGCGGATGCCACCTGCGACGACGCTGAACTGATTAGCGGTTCTGTTCCACCGCGTTCAGGCGGTGGAACAGATGGGTAAACGTCGCGGCACCCAAAACCGGGATCAGCAGGTTGACGAAGGGGATCGACAAGGGCGCGGCCATCA
>CBDTUV010000060.1:0-11687 GCA_965363575.1 uncultured Pseudorhodobacter sp.
GGATGCGGTGGACGCGGTTGTCGCTACACCGACAGAGGCTGTTGTTGCGGCCCCTGCCCCGGATGTGGCGGTCGTTGCCGACGCACCTGCGCAGGCACCTGCTGCCGAAGAGCGCCGCGCACCGCGTGAGGATCGTGGCCGCCGTGATAATCGGCGCGATGAACGCAAGGATGAGCGTAGCGCCGAGCCTGCCGCCGAGCGCAAAGATGAACGTCGTGATGATCGGCGGGGGGATCGCAATGATGATCGCCGCAACGATCGGAATAGTGACCGTCACAACGATCGGCACAACGACCGTCACAATGACCGGCGGGGTGGCAATGACCGCGTGGTCGGCCTTGGCGACCATGTGCCTGATTTCATTCTGCGCAGCTTTAAGCTGGAAGATAACACGCCTGATGATGATACGGATGGCGCAGACGTGGATGACCATAACACCGCCGACGACAGCACATCGTAAGTCAGCGGGCGTTGGGTCCTACCCCAACGCCACCTGCTACCAGACATTAAAAAGGCGCGCAGGGTTTCCCTTGCGCGCCATTTTTATGCCTTCAGGATATGGGCTTAGCCGTCAGTCAAGCGGCTGACGACCACGGTGACCTCGGGGCGCTTGCCAATTTCTTCCATGCAAATTTGGCGAATAACGCGGCGCACGGCCTCGTCCAACTTGGTGTCATCCATCAGCACTTTTTTACCGGCCTTGTCCAAGAACTCGGTCAAATCCGCCTCAAGCGTGTCGGCCAAGTTGGCCCCGGTGCGGCCCTTTTCTGGCAGGCCCTTCACTTCAACCCACGCATCGCCCAAGGGTTCATCCGCCTCATCCAGCAGCAAGGTCGCCATGACATGACCGTTCAGCGCCATGCGCATCCGGTCGCGGACCACGCCATCGCGAGAGCCAATCATGACCGAACCGTCAAGATAGATGCGGCCCGCTTCAATATATTCGGCAACCTCGGGGGTGTCGCCGGTCAGGTCGATCATCATGCCATTGGTAACCACATCCGACATCCGACCAGCGGCCATCGCAATGCGGGCGTGTTCACGAAGATGGCGGTGTTCGCCATGCATCGGGATCACGATTTCAGGGTTCAGCACCTTATGCACGGTTTCCAGATCGGGGCGGTTGGCATGGCCTGACACGTGGTAAAGACCGCCGCTGTCATCAACGATATTCACGCCCATTTCGGAAAAGGCGTTCATCACCGAAATCACGCCGCGTTCATTGCCCGGAATGGTTTTTGAGGAAAACAGGAACGTGTCGCCCTCTTTCATTTCCAAGCCAAGGTATTTGCCGCGCGACAGCTGGGCCGAGGCCGCGCGCCGTTCACCTTGCGAGCCGGTCACGATCAGCATCAAGCTGCCGCGTGGAACCTCTAGCGCCTCTTCGGGGCTAACGGTGCGGGGCAGGCCTTTTAGCACGCCCGCCTGTTCGGCAGCCGACACCATGCGGCGCATGGAGCGGCCAAGGAAACAGACGGTCCGGTCGGCTGCCACGGCAGCATCGGCCAAGGTTTTCAAGCGCGCGACGTTGGACGCAAAAGTTGTTGCCACAACCATGCCGCGCTGCGCTTTGATCAGGTCGCGGATCGGGTCACGCAGGGTGGATTCGGACCGCCCCGGATGCAACGAAAACACGTTGGTACTGTCGCACATCAGCGCCTTGACGGGCCGTTCCCGGGCAATGGCTTGGAACATATTGGCATCCCATGCCTCTCCGACCAAAGGCGCCTCATCCAGCTTGAAGTCGCCGGAATGGACGATGCGGCCCGCCTCGGTATCAATCACCAAAGCCGAGCTTTCGGGGATCGAGTGGCTGACAGGGACGAATTGCACGTCAAACGGGCCAGCCTTGACCACATCGGGGCGCGGTTCCACCACGGTGATCGCGTCTTTGGGGTGGCCATGTTCGTCAAACTTCAACCGCCCGATGGTGGCTGTGAACTTGCGCGCATACACGGGGCATTTGAACTTGCCCCAGAAATGCGCGACCGCACCGATGTGGTCTTCGTGTGCGTGGGTGATAAAGATCGCCTCAAGACGGTCTTTGCGCGCCTCAAGCCACGAAATATCGGGCATGATCAGGTCCACGCCGGGGGTGGTGTCCATATCAGGGAAGGTCACGCCCAGATCGACGAGGATCAGGCGTTCTTTGTCTTCGGGGCCGTAGCCATAGACATATGCGTTCATCCCGATCTCGCCCGCGCCGCCGAGGGGGAGATAGATTAGCCGGTTCGCTTTCATGCGCTGTTCGTTTCCTTATTCAGTTCGTTGATGAGGACAAGACCATGCATGGTCAAATCGCCCTCGATGGCGTCAAAAATTTCGGTTCCCTGCTGGAACAACGGGGCAAGCCCCCCGGTGGCGATAACCTTCATCGGGCGCGGATGCTCCAGTCTGATCTGGCGGCATATACCTTCGACAAGGCCGATATAGCCCCAATACACGCCTGACTGCATGCAGGCCACCGTATTCTTTCCAATCACCTGTTCAGGTCGACTGACATCGACGTGAGGTAAGGCGGCGGCGGCCATAGACAAGGCTTGCAAGGACAGGTTCACGCCCGGCGAAATGGCCCCGCCGATATAGGCACCGTCATGGTCCACCACGTCAAAGGTGGTGGCCGTGCCGAAATCAACCACGATCAGATCGCCGCCGTGGCGGGCAAACCCTGCAGCGGTGTTGACAAGGCGGTCGGGACCAACCGAGGTGCCGTGATCGACGCGCGGGGCGGTGGGCAGTTTGCATTCCGGTTTGCCCACAACCAACGGGCGGCAGTTGAAATAGCGGTCGGTCAGGACACGCAGATTATAGACCACGCGCGGAACGGTAGATGAAATGATCGCTTGCGTGATTTTGACCTTAATCTTGTTCAAGGTCATCAGGGTGGTCAGCCAGACGTAATATTCATCGGCCGTGCGCTTGTGATCGGTTGAGCAGCGCCATGTGGCCACAAACTTTGTGCCATCCCAGATGGAAAACACAGTGTTGGTATTGCCGCAGTCGATGGCCAAAAGCATGAGGGTTTCCTTTTGGGTCAAAAGAAGATTTCCGCCGCCGGGATGGCACGGCGGGCGTGCGGGGTTTTCAAGATCAAGGCGCCGGTTTCGTCAATCGTTTCAAACACGCCCGTCTCAGTTTGGTTGCCGGTCCGCGCGGTAATGGGTTCGCCCAAGCGGGCGGCGTGGGTCAGCCATTCGGCGCGCAAGGGTGCGAACCCTTGGGTGGTGAATGTGGTTTCCCAGTGTGCATAGGCGCGGGCCAAATGGGTGAGGAAGGTTTCGGGCGTGACCCGCGTGCCGGTTTCGCCCAGCAAGCTGACCGGTGGGGTGGCGGTGGGTTCTACTTGGTCGGGCGTAGGGGCCGCGATCAGGTTTACGCCTGTGCCAATGGCGAGCGTTTGGATACGTTGGCCCGCGCCACTGCTTTCCAGCAAAATCCCGGCAAGTTTGCCACCGTTCAGCAGCACGTCATTGGGCCATTTCAGCGCAAATCCTGTGGTCAAACCCGTCAGGGCCACACAAGCATCGCGCAAAGCCAAGGCCGCAGCAAATGAGCGAAGGGCGACTTGATCGGCAGGTTCGGTGGGTTGCAAGGCAAGGGTTGCATAGAAATTGCCGCGCGGGCTGTTCCATGGGCGGCCCCTGCGGCCCCTGCCCCCGGTTTGTTCGGCAGCCAGTATCCAAGTCGGTACGCCTGGTGCCAAGCGCGCGGCATAGGCATTGGTGCTATCAACGGTGTCGAGCAAAATCCGGGCCACACCTTGCGGCCAGCCCGGAGGAGTTTGGTCAGCGGACAAGCGTTTCCGCCGCCATTTGGGCAACGCCTTCGATCCCAAAGAGGTTGACGACGCCGAACACCATAATCAAGGCAGACCCCATCAACGCGGCCCATTGTAAGGTACCCATGCGGGCATCGATGCCCTCACCCTCGGCACCGAAATACATATAGAACACGATGCGCAGGTAATAAAACGCGCCGATGACCGAAGCGATGGCCCCTGCGATGGCAAGCCATGTCATATCGGCGTTAACGGCGGCTTGCAGCACATAGAACTTACCGAAAAAGCCCAGCATCGGTGGCACGCCCGCAAGGCTGAACAACAAGACCAGCATGGCCAGCGCCTGCAGCGGGGCCTTTTTGGACAGCATGTTCAGGCTGTCGATTGTGGTGATGGCGTGGCCGTCTTTTTCCATCGACAAGATGAAAGCAAAGGTCCCGATGTTCATGCAGACGTAAATTGTCATATAGATCAGCATCGCCTGCACACCCAGCACGGTGCCAGAGGCAAGGCCTATCAGGGCAAAGCCCATGTGCGCGATTGAGGAATAGGCCATCAGACGCTTGATATCGCGCTGACCGATAGCGGCAATCGCGCCAAGGAACATCGACAGCACGGCCAAAACCGCGATGACCTGGCCCCATTGGCCGGGGATCGCGCCAAAGGCGTCATACATCAGGCGGGCCATCAGGGCCATTGCCGCGACCTTGGGGGCCGTGGCAAAGAACGCTGTGACGGGTGTGGGCGACCCCTCATAGACATCGGGGGTCCACATGTGGAACGGCACGGCCGACACTTTGAACGCAAGGCCGGTGATCAAGAACACAAGGCCGAACAGCAGACCCAAAGGCACGTTGCCGCTGGACAGCGTGGACAGGATGCCTGCGAAATCGGTGGTGCCTGCGTAGCCATAGGTCAGCGAGGCGCCGTAAAGCAGGATGCCTGACGACAGCGAGCCGAGGACAAAGTACTTCAAACCCGCCTCGGATGATTTAGCGCTGTCGCGGCGCAAGCTGGCCACGACGTAGAGGGCGAGGGATTGCAGCTCTAGCCCCATGTAAAGCGCTATAAGATCGCCAGCCGAGACCATAAACATCATGCCCAACACGGCAAGCGCCACGAGGATTGGAAACTCAAAGCGCAAAAGACCGCGCTTGATCATGAAATCATGACTGATGATCAGCACAGCAGCAGCCGAGAGCAGGATCGTGACCTTGGCAAAGCGGGCAAAGGGATCATCGTTGAACATGCCGTCAAAGGCTGTGCGTTCGCCCGAAATGCCAACCCCGATCCAAAAGGCGAGGAGGATAAACGCCCCGGCCATGGCCCAGTTGACCATGCCTGCCAATGCGTCCTTGCCCGTGTAGACCACGGCCAAAAGCGTGGCCATCGCGAACAAAGCCAAGGTGATTTCCGGAAGGACGGTGGAAAAATCAGTGGGGTTCATCTGTCGTCCCTCAATGCTTGGCCATTTGCGCATCGCCCGTAGCGGGGATGGCGGCATGGTAATCAGTCACGAGCGCGGTCACCGAGGGGCCGATGATATCGGTCACAAGGCTGGGGTACACGCCCAAGAGTAGTGTCATCGCCACCAGCGGCGCAAAGATCGCGCGCTCACGGGTGGACATGTCGGTGATGGATTTCAGGCTTTCCTTGATCAGGTCGCCAAAGACCACGCGGCGGTAGAGCCAGAGGCCGTAGGACGCCGAGAGGATCACGCCCGAGGTGGCAACGAAGGCAACCCATGTATTGACCTGAAAAATGCCAACCAGCACAAGGAATTCGCCAACAAAGCCCGACGTACCCGGCAGACCTACGTTTGCCATGGTGAAGAACATGAAGATCAGCGCATAGGCCGGCATCCGGTTCACAAGGCCGCCATAAGCGTCGATGTCGCGGGTGTGCATACGGTCATAAATGACGCCAACACACAGAAACAGTGCGCCCGAGATGAAGCCGTGGCTGATCATCTGGAAAATCGCGCCATCCACGCCTTGCTGGTTCGCCGCGAAAATCCCCATGGTCACATAACCCATATGGGCAACCGAGGAATAGGCGATCAGCTTTTTCATGTCTTCTTGGGCCAAGGCCACCAACGACGTGTAGACGATCGCGATGGCGGACATCCACAAAACCAAGGGGCTGAGAAGGTCCGATCCAATCGGGAACATTGGTAGACTAAAGCGCAAGAACCCGTAGCCACCCATTTTCAACAAAATCGCGGCCAGCACGACAGAACCCGAGGTGGGGGCCTGAACGTGCGCATCGGGCAGCCAAGTGTGGACCGGCCACATCGGCAGTTTTACCGCAAAGCTGGCAAAGAACGCAAGGAACAGCAAGGTTTGCAAACCGCCGACGATTTGGAAACCAGCGATGTTCATGGTTTCAGACGCAAAATTATGGGTCAGCAAGGTTGGGATATCGGTGGTGCCTGCATCAACATACATCGCGATCATCGCGACCAACATCAGGACCGAACCGAGGAAGGTATAGAGGAAGAACTTGAACGCCGCATAGATCCGCGCCTTGCCGCCCCAGATGCCGATGATCAGGAACATCGGGATCAGACCCGCCTCAAAGAACAGGTAGAACAGCACGAGGTCGAGCGCGCAGAACACGCCGAGCATCAGCGTTTCCAGCATCAAAAACGCGATCATGTATTCTTTGACACGGGTTTCCACGTTCCAGCACGATGCGATGGTGATGGGCATCAAGAAGGTGGTCAGCATCACGAACAGCACCGAAATGCCATCTACGCCCATTTTGTATTTCAGGCCAAGGATCCAGTCATATTCCTCAACAAACTGAAAGCCGGTGTTGGCGGGGTCAAACCCGAGCAGCACAAAGACTGACACAAGGAAAGTGGTCGAGGTTGCGATCAGCGCCACCCATTTGGCGTTGTTTCGCGCGGCCGCATCGTCGCCCCGCAAGAACAGCGCCAGAATACCAGCGGCAACCGCTGGAATGAAGGTGATGATGGAAAGAAGGTTATCCATTAGTGCGCGCCCCCCGAGAGCGTCATCCACGTGACAAGGGCAACGATGCCCAGCACCATGGCGAATGCGTAGTGAAAGATGTAGCCAGATTGCGCGCGGCCTGCGAGGCGGGTCAGCATAGGAATAAGGCCCATCGCGATGCCGTTGATAGAGCCGTCAATGACTTGCCCATCGCCGCGTTTCCACAGAAATGCCCCCAGCCATTTTGCCGGACGGACAAAGATCAGGTCATAAAGCTCATCGAAATACCATTTGTTCAGCAAGAACAGGTAAAGCGGGCGCTGCTGCGTGGCCAGTTTGCCGGGCAATTCGGGGCTGGCGATGTAGAATTTCCACGCCAGCGCAAAGCCCAAGAACATCGCGATGAAGGGCGATACCTTGACCCATTTTGGCACGTCATGCGCATCGTGGATCGTGGTGTTGTCGGGACCAAAGAAGATCGCGCCTTTTGGGGCGGTGCCGGGTGCCATGGCGGCATGGGACTCGTTTGCTGCGGCTTCGCTGGTTGCAGCGTCGGTTGCGGGTGCTTCGGTCGTTGCGGTTTCGGTGGTCGCAACTTCGGTGGTGGCCGCGTGGCCCTCGGCTGCACCCTCATGCTGGGCGGTTTCCATGCCGAACCAGCTGTGTACCTTATCCACGTCACCAAAAAACGAATTGTACCAAAGCATCCCCGAGAACACCGCCCCGAGTGCCAAAATACCCAGCGGGATCAACATGGTCTTGGGGGGTTCATGCGCATGGTCATGGGTGTGTTGATCACCGCGCGGCTTGCCGTAAAAGGTCATGAACATCAGGCGCCAGCTGTAGAAACTGGTCATAAGCGCTGCGATGACCAGCATCCAGAAGGCAAAGTTAGAACCGACAAAGGCGCTTTCGATCACAGCATCCTTGGACAGAAAGCCTGCAAAACCAATATGGGTCAGCGGGATACCGACGCCAGTGATGGCCAATGTGCCGACCATCATCGCGGCAAAAGTCATCGGGATCTTTTTGCGCAAACCGCCATAGTTCCGCATGTCTTGTTCATGGTGCATGGCATGGATAACCGAGCCTGCGCCAAGGAACAACATGGCCTTGAAAAACGCGTGGGTGAACAGGTGGAACATCGCGACCGGATAGGCACCAACGCCTGCGGCCACGAACATATAGCCCAGCTGCGACATGGTCGAATAGGCGATCACACGTTTAATATCGTTTTGCACCAAACCGATGGTCGCCGCGACAAAAGCGGTCAACGCACCAAGGACAGTGACAAAGGCCAGCGCTTGTGGGGCATATTCAAAGATCGGCGACATGCGGCAGACCAAGAATACACCCGCCGTCACCATGGTCGCAGCGTGGATCAGGGCCGACACAGGGGTCGGGCCTTCCATCGCGTCGGGCAACCATGTGTGCAAGAACAACTGCGCCGATTTACCCATCGCGCCGATGAACAAAAGCACACCAATCAAGTTGGCCGCGTTCCAGTCTGTCCACAAGAAATGCAGATTGGTTTCGGCCAGCATTGGACCCGCTGCAAAGACATCATCCAGCTGGATGCTGTCGGTCAGGAAGAACAGCGCGAAAATGCCAAGGGCAAAGCCAAAGTCACCCACCCGGTTGACCACAAACGCCTTAATCGCGGCGGCGTTGGCCGTGGGTTTACGGTAGTAAAAACCGATCAGCAGGTAAGACGCAACGCCCACCCCTTCCCAGCCAAAGAACATCTGCACCAGGTTGTCGGCCGTGACCAGCATCAACATCGCGAAAGTAAAGAACGACAGATACGCAAAGAACCGTGCCTTGTAGTGTTCATGGTGCGACCAGTTTTCGTCATGCGCCATGTAACCAAAGCTGTAGAGGTGAACCAGCGCCGACACGGTGGTGATCACCACCAGCATAATCGCGGTCAGGCGGTCCAAGCGGATGCCCCAATCGGTCGATAGGCTGCCGGATTCAATCCAGCGCATCACGACGATATGGGTGGTTTCGTCAATCGACCCGAGGAAAATGACCCAAGACAGCAAGGCCGCAAGGAACACAGACCCCGTCGCGATGACCTGGCCTGCAAATTCACCAATCAAACGCCAGCCAAAGCCGCAGATCAGGGCGCCGATCAGGGGCGCGAAAAGGATGATCGTTGCCATTGGTTAGCCTTTCATCACATTGACGTCTTCGACGTCGATGGTGCCACGGGTCCGGAAGAAGGTGACGAGGATCGCAAGGCCAATCGCAGCCTCGGCTGCGGCGACCGTCAGGATGAACATGGTAAAGATTTGGCCCACCAAATCGCCATGAAAGGACGAAAACGCAACGAGGTTGATGTTGACCGACAGCAGCATCAATTCAATCGACATCAAGATGACGATCACGTTCTTTCGGTTCAAGAATATCCCGAAGATGCCAACCACAAACAGCGCCGCCGCGACTGCCAAGTAATGCTCTAGTCCTACCATCTTTTCGTCCCTCCGGGTCATTTGCCCGATTTTTCGTCTTTTTCTTGAGGGGCATTGCGGCCCCCCGGCGACCAAGGTGGGGTTACAGCCCCTGCCCCGGCTTTACGTCTTTCAGTTCCATCGCTTTGGCCGGGTCGCGCCACATCTGGTGCAACACGTTTTGACGCTTTACATCCTTGCGGTGGCGCAGGGTCAGCACGATCGCACCGATCATCGCGACCAGCAAAATCATGCCGGCAAGTTGGAACAGCATCAGGTATTTGTCATAGAGCAGCAGGCCGATCGCGCGGGTGTTTTCAACCTGCGCCATGTCAGGCGTCACAGCCTTGCGCAGCCCCATAGCGCCGTCGGCCTGAACCCATGCACCAAGACCAATGCCAAGTTGCATCAGCAAAACGACCCCGACAAGCAGGCCAATCGGCATGTATTTCGCCATTTCGCCCTTCAGCTCGGCAAAATCGACGTCCAGCATCATCACCACAAAGAGGAACAACACCGCGACCGCGCCGACATAGACGATGATAAGCAGCATGGCCACAAATTCAGCACCCAGCAGAACGAACAGGCCGGACGCCGATAAAAACGCAAGGATCAACCACAGCACCGAATGAACGGGGTTGCGCGAGACCGTGACCAATACGCCCGCTGTGACGGCCGTTAGGGCAAAAACGTAAAAGGCCAGATCGGCGACGGTCATTTCTTTGTCTCCTCATCTTCCGCAAAGACGGTCTGGGCAATTTCCAGCGCCTTTTGCATGGCGGGCAAGCCGCCAAACATGCTCATTTGCCAAATCACCTCGGCGATATGGCGTTTTGTGGCGCCTGCGGTCAGGGCTTGGCGGATGGTCAGGCGCAACTGCGGTTCGGCCAAAGCGCCTTGAACGGTCAAGGCGGCAATGGTCACGAGCAAACGGGTGCGCGCATCAAGCCCATCGGGGTTAAAGGTTTTGCCAAACCACATTTCCAACATGTCAGGCGGCATCGTTGGGAAAAGCTTTTCAAAGCCCTTCACATCCATACCTTCCATCGCAGGTGCAAAGGCCTTGGCCATCTCTTGCCCCTGCGCCATCATCGTGGCGAACATCTTGGTGAAATCATCGGTCATCTGTAAGGTGCATCCAATTCAAGATTGCGGGCAATTTCTGCTTCCCAACGGTCGCCATTCGCCAGCAGCTTTTCCTTGTCATAGAACAGCTCTTCGCGGGTTTCGGTTGAGAATTCGAAATTCGGGCCTTCGACAATGGCATCAACGGGGCAAGCCTCTTCGCAAAAGCCACAGTAAATGCATTTCGTCATATCGATATCATAGCGCGTGGTGCGGCGGCTGCCGTCAACGCGGGGTTCAGCGTCGATGGTGATCGCTTGGGCCGGACAAACGGCTTCGCACAGCTTGCAGGCGATGCAGCGTTCTTCACCATTGGCATAGCGGCGCAGCGCGTGTTCCCCACGAAAACGAGGGCTGAGCGGCCCCTTTTCATGCGGGTAGTTCAGCGTGGACTTGGGGGCAAAGAAGTATTTGAACCCCACTCCGAAGCCTTTGACGAAATCCATCAACAAGAAGTATTTCGTCGCGCGGGTCCAGTCGATGGCGCGGTTTTCACCCATGATCAGCCTCCAATCGCCCAGCGAGCCCAAAAGCCGCCGAGAACTTCGAATTTTGCAAGGAACGATACCAATACAACCCAACCCAGCGACAGCGGCAAGAACACTTTCCAACCGATCCGCATCAGCTGGTCATAGCGGTACCGCGGCACAATGGCCTTCACCATGGCGAACATGATGAAGAAGAAGGTCATTTTGCCAACCATCCACAAAACACCGTCCGGCAAGCCCGGAATCGGTGACAACCAGCCGCCGAAGAAGAGCAGCGACATCAGCGCGCACATCAAGAAGATCGCGATATATTCGCCAGCCATGAACAAGAGGTACAGGGTGGACGAATATTCAACCATAAAGCCTGCGACGAGTTCAGATTCAGCCTCGGGCAAATCGAAGGGGGGGCGGTTGGTTTCAGCCAAAGCACTGATAAAGAACAGAAACACCATTGGAAAGTGCGGAATCCAGTACCAGTTTAGCAGCCCGTAATCACCGTCTTGCGCCGCAACAATCGCGCCAAAGTTCAGCGAACCGGTGGAAATGATGATGCCGATGATGATCAGCCCCAGAGACACCTCATATGAAATCATCTGTGCGGCGGAACGCAGAGAGCCCAAGAACGGGTATTTGGAGTTGGACGCCCACCCCCCCATGATCACGCCATATACCTCTAGCGAAGAGACCGCGAAGACGAACAGGATGGCCACGTTGATATCGGACAAAACCCAACCGTCACTGAACGGGATCACCGCCCAAGCCAGAATGGCCAGCACAAACGACAGCATCGGGGCGAGGAAAAACACCGGCCGGTCAGCCCCAGCAGGCACCACGATTTCCTTGACCACATATTTCAGCGCGTCGGCCACCGATTGCAGCAAGCCAA
>CBDTUV010000061.1:0-11654 GCA_965363575.1 uncultured Pseudorhodobacter sp.
CCACCCCTTCCCAAACCCCTTATTTTCCTGTAGACGCGCGCCATCTGTGACGTGAGGCCTGCCCCCGGCCGCATGCAAAGGATAGGGGGCGGCGGCAATGGGGCCGCTATGCAACGGAGGGCTCGGAACGCCGGGATGCCTCCATATAGGAAACGATGAATGTTTAACGTAACGAAAAAATCGATCGAATGGGGCGGTGAAACGCTTACTTTGGAAACGGGCAAGGTTGCCCGTCAGGCCGATGGGTCTGTCATCGCCACGCTGGGTGAAACCTCTGTCATGGCCAACGTGACCTTTGCCAAAGCGCAAAAGCCGGGCCAGGACTTTTTCCCGCTGACAGTTCACTACCAAGAGCGGTATTATGCTGCTGGTAAAGTTCCGGGTGGCTTTTTTAAGCGCGAAGCGCGGCCTTCGGAAAAAGAAACCCTGACATCGCGCCTGATCGACCGTCCGATCCGCCCGTTGTTCGTTGATGGGTTCAAAAACGAAGTTCTGGTGATTTGTACCGTTCTGTCGCACGACCTTGAGAATGAGCCTGATGTGCTGGCGATGATCGCCGCATCGGCTGCGCTGACCATTTCGGGCGCACCTTTCATGGGGCCAATCGCAGGTGCGCGCGTGGGTTTTGTGAACGGTGAATACGTTCTGAACCCATCTTGCGACGATATGATGAAGCTGCGCGACAACCCCGAGCAGCGTTTGGACCTTGTTGTGGCCGGCACCAAAGACGCCGTGATGATGGTCGAATCCGAAGCATACGAGCTGTCGGAAGAGGAGATGCTGGGTGCGGTGAAATTCGCCCATGACAGCATTCAGCCCGTCATCGACCTGATCATGGACTTTGCCGAAGATTGCGCCAAAGAACCCTTTGCCTTTACCCCGCCCGACTATTCGGCGCTGTATGCAACCGTGCAAAAGGCAGGCGAAACCCAAATGCGCGCCGCTTTCGCAATCCGCGACAAGCAAGAGCGTACCACGGCAATCTCGGCCGCTGTTGACGCGATCAAAGCGGCGCTGTCGGACGAAGACAAAGCCAATGACAACCTTGGTTCGGCGATCAAAAAGCTGGAAGCAAGCGTGCTTCGTGGCGATATCATCGGTGGCTCGCCGCGGATTGATGGGCGTGACACCACGACCATCCGCCCAATCGTATCGGAAACCGGCATCCTGCCGCGGACCCACGGGTCGGCCTTGTTCACCCGTGGTGAAACCCAAGGTTTGGTTGTGACCACGCTGGGCACGGGCGAGGATGAGCAGTTCATCGACGCGCTGACCGGCACGTCGAAGTCGAACTTCTTGCTGCACTATAACTTCCCTCCCTATTCGGTTGGCGAAGTGGGTCGTTTTGGCCCTCCGGGTCGTCGTGAAATCGGTCACGGCAAGCTGGCATGGCGCGCGCTTCAGGCTGTTTTGCCTGCAGCAACCGACTTCCCCTACACCATCCGCTTGGTGTCTGAGATTACGGAGTCTAACGGCTCGTCTTCGATGGCATCGGTGTGCGGTGGTTCCTTGTCGATGATGGATGCGGGCGTTCCGTTGAAATCGGCAGTTGCTGGTGTGGCCATGGGTCTGATCCTGAACGACGATGGCAAATACGCCATTCTGTCCGACATCCTTGGTGATGAAGATCACCTTGGCGATATGGACTTTAAGGTTGCAGGTACCGAAAACGGTATCACGTCGTTGCAGATGGACATCAAAATCGCAGGCATCACGCCCGCGATCATGGAAAAAGCGCTGGCACAGGCCAAAGACGGCCGGATGCACATCTTGGGCGAAATGGCCAAGGCGTTGACATCGGCACAGGCGTTTTCGGCCTATGCCCCCAAGATCGAAACCATGACCGTGCCAACCGATAAGATCCGTGAAGTGATCGGTTCGGGCGGCAAGGTTATCCGCGAGATCGTGGAAGTGTCGGGTGCCAAGGTTGATATCAACGATGATGGCGTGATCAAAATCGCGTCCAACAATGCGGAAAATATCAAGAAAGCCTATGACATGATCTGGTCGATTGTGGCCGAGCCAGAAGAAGGCAAGGTTTACACTGGTAAGGTTGTGAAACTGGTCGATTTCGGCGCGTTTGTGAACTTCTTTGGTAAGCGTGACGGTTTGGTGCACGTTAGCCAAATCGCCAACAAGCGGTTGCAGCACCCGAATGAGGCGCTGAAAGAAGGCCAGGAAGTGAAAGTAAAGCTGTTGGGCTTTGACGATCGCGGCAAGGTACGCTTGGGCATGAAGATGGTTGACCAAGAAACCGGCGCCGAGATTTCGGAAGCCCCTGCAGAAGGCTGATCCTTTCGGTTTTGAATAGAGAGGCCCCGGTGGAAACGCCGGGGCCTTTTGCTATGAAGCGGAATGCCTGCGGCATAAGCCTTTTTGCCCTGCGGGCGGTTGGGATGTGGGGTTGGCGCTTGGCACGGTTGTTTTGGGCCGGGTTGTTGTGGCAAAAGCGGTTAGGTATTTAGGCCAAGATGAAATTGGGGCGCAGATGATCACAAAGCGGTTCACCAAAGGCGATGCCGAAAGTGTGGCGGAATATTCGGAGTGTGAGGCCTACCGCTATGCTTTGACGCGGGTATGGGAGGCAGCGGCGGGTAAGGTCACTTTTGTGATGTTGAACCCATCAACCGCGACCGAGGTCCAAAATGACCCGACGGTCGAGCGGTGTGAGCGGCGCGCGCGGGCCTTGGGGTTTGGGGCGTTTCGGGTGGTGAATATCTTTGCCTTTCGCGCAACTGACCCGCGCGTGATGCGGGCACAGGCCGACCCGGTGGGGCCGGGCAATGATGCGGCGATACTGGCGGCGGCAAAATGGGCGGACCGTGTGGTCTGTGGCTGGGGCAGCCACGGCGCGCATATGGACCGGGGCGTGGCGGTTGAGGCCGTGTTGCGCGCGGGCGGGGGGCCGTTGTTTCAACTGGGGTTGACCAAGGCCGGGCAGCCGAAACATCCGCTCTATATTGGCTATGATCGTCAGCCGGAGATTTGGGAGTAGCAGGTGCCAGAGATTGCAGGATTTACCCGAAGCCGCGTGGATTGTGGTGAGGTGACATTGTCGGTGCAGATGGCGGGGCAGGGGCCTGCGCTGATTTGCTTGCATGGTTATCCGCAGAACGGGATGTGTTGGGCGCGGGTGGCCCCCATCTTGGCGCAGACGTTCCGGGTGATTGTCCCCGATCTGCGCGGATACGGGCAAAGCGATGCGCCGGGGGATGACGCCGGCCATGATGCCTATTCAAAGCGGCGGATGGCGTTGGATATCATCGGGTTGATGGATACCTTGGGTTTGGACGACGCGATGATCCTTGGCCATGATCGCGGTGCGCGGGTCAGTTACCGTTTGGCGTTGGACCACCCAACCCGTGTCACGCGTTTGGGGATTATTGAGATTGCGCCCACCGCCGATTATTGGGCCGCGTGGGGCGCGGATATGGCGATGGCGGCCTATCACTGGACCTTCCTTGCACAGCCCGCCCCGTTGCCCGAACGGATGATCAATGCCGACCCCGCCGCCTATATTGATTGGACACTGGCATCGTGGACCCTGTCCAAATCGCTGGCCGATTTTCCCGAGACGAGTTTGCAAAGCTACCGTGACCAAGCCACCGACCCCGCCCGCATTCACGCGATGTGTGCCGATTACCGCGCCGGTGCCACCACCGACCGCCGCCATGATGAGGACGACCGCGCCGCAGGCCGCCGCATCACGGCGCCTTTGCATTTCCTTTATGGTCACCACGGCTTTCCGGCCCGCACGGGTGATCCGGCGGGCCTCTGGCGCAATTGGGCCACTCAGGTCACCGCCGAGGCCTGCGAGAGCGGGCATTTCGTGATGGAGGAAAACCCAGACGCCGTTTTGGCGGCCTTTGTGCCGTTTTTTACGGCGGCCTGACGCGTGCCTAAAAGCTGTTCGATGGCATCAGCTTTAGCGCCTCCACACTTAGCCCGGCGCCATTGGCGATCACGGCCAGCGGTATACCATCCAAAAACACAGTCGCGTCACTGGACCCGTCTTCGCTGATCAATTCGATATTCGGGTCAGGATGGGCGGTCGCATCATAGAGCACCACGATGTCATCCTCATCGGGGTTATAGTCCGAAATATGCGCGACCTCGCCGTCATTGATCCAATCACCGAGGGCGAAAGTGTCAGCACCCTCGCCGCCATGCGCATAATCACCTGCGCCAATCATCAGTGTATCATCGCCAGTGCCGCCGTTCAGAAAATCGGTACCTTCGCTATCGCTTGGGTTTTCGGTGTCAAACCCCCACAGCGTGTCATTGCCCGCGTTGCCATCCAGCGTATCACTGCCGGTGCCACCGTGAAGCGTATCATCGCCGTAGCCCCCGGCCAGCCAATCATCCCCATCGCCGCCCGTCAGCGTGTCATCACCCGACCCGCCCAACAACGAATCGTCACCCTCGTCACCTTGCAAAAGGTCGCCGCCCATATGGCCCGCCAGCCAATCATCGCCGCCGCCGCCCTCGATCTGATCATCACCATCAATGCCTTGAACGACATCACCGCCAGCGCCACCGCGCAAGGTGTCGGCACCCCTACCGCCGTTGATGTGGTCTTCGCCCTCATCCCCGTCAATCACGTCGTCACCATCACGCCCATCCAGCAGATCACCACCATTCCCACCGGAAATGGTATCTGCCCCGGCGTCACCCGTCAAAATATCATCGTCATCTTCACCAATTATTAACTGATTGTCAGGCGCGGGTGGCGGCGTGTCGGTCGAATCGCTATCCAGCATGTCATCTTCGGCCAATCCATCTGTCGAGGGAGCCTTGTCCAGAAAATCCAAAAAGCCGTTTTGCTCGCCTTCTTCGTTTGACGGCGACCGGTCATCAGGGCCGTCGTCGTCATCATCCGTCTTTGATTTCGCGTTGGCAGTCAAAACCCCATCGGCCATAAAGCCAGCAAAGACCGCTCCAAATATCCCCAGTAATCCAAGCATGACGACAGCCCCCCGTCCCGTTACCCAATCAATCGTGACAATCTGTTAACCATGATATCGGTTAACCTTTTGTAATATATGTGTTTTACACGATAATTGTGGCACAAAAACGCGGCGCACACTAGCCAATCACGGCGAAACCGGGGCGAATTGTCCAAGTTTGGTTAAAATCAGGAAAAGGCGTGCGGTTCAGTCGTTGAACACGCGCGACGGATGCAGTTCTCCGGCCTTATACACACCCACGGCCACCGCACGGCCCATATAGCTGGCCCAGGCCTCATCGCCAAATTCGGCGTTAGAGGTCAAAACCATGCCGGGATTGCCGTTTTTCAACCGCGCCGCCCCTTCGGCGGTGGTGGGCAGTTCGGGCAGGTCGGCCAGCCCCAATTCCAGCGGCAGCAAATGCGCATCCAGTGCCGGGGTTCTGGCAAGCTGGTCGATGGTGTCCAACGAAATCCCCTGCGACGCCTCAAACGGCCCCGACCATGTGCGCCGCAACCATTGCACATGCCCCAAACAGCCCAGTGCCGCGCCCAGATCCCGCGCAATCGACCGGACATAACCGCCTTTGCCGCAGACCATTTCCAGTTCTACATGGTCGGCATCAACGCGCGCGATCATCTCCAGGCTTTCCACCCACAAAGGCCGCGCGGCCAGGTCCATCTCACCCCCCGCGCGCGCGATGTCATAGGCGCGTTCACCATCGACCTTAACGGCAGAAAACTGCGGTGGAACCTGCAAAATATCGCCGCGAAACGCGGCCAGCCCGGCGGCAATCTCATCGTCCGATGGTCGTATATCACGGGTTTCAATCACCTCGCCCTCGGCATCATCGGTGCGGGTCGACACGCCCAACCGTACAACAAAGCGGTAGCATTTCAGCGCATCGGTAATATAGGGCACGGTCTTTGTCGCCTCACCCAGCGCAATCGCCAAAACGCCCGTGGCATCAGGGTCAAGCGTGCCTGCATGCCCCGCCTTTTGCGCCTCAAACGCCCATTTCACCTTGTTCACCACGGTGGTAGAGGTGATGCCCGCAGGTTTATCCACCACCAACCAACCCGAAATCGCGCGGCCTTTGCGTTTGCGTGCCATGATGATGTCCTTTGGTAAAAACGCGTGGCTACCGTGCAGGCCTTGGCGCGTCAAGCGGCAGCTACTTGGCCCCCACCAGCCCCACAATCGGCCCCATCTGAAAGCCGAAATCATTGCGGCCCAGTTCGGGCGCATACAAACGGCTGACCTTGCCGTCAAAATACAGCGCATTGGGGGTCTTCAAGCCGTCTTTGAACAGCCGCCCAAAGTCGAAAAAGTTCACAGGGCGGCCCGAAATTGCCAGATAGGCCGTCTTTCCATCCGCTGAAACGCCAACCCCATTCCGGATATAGCGGCTGTCCCCACGCGGCAAAAACCGAGGGTGCAGCGCGCCGTCAATCACCAGCATTGGCCCTGATTGCGTGGCAAAGCGGCAGGCAGGGGGGCGCGCCTCAAAGGCCCGAGACTCGACCACCGAAAACGGCGGCGTATTGCTGCCAATGCAAAACACCCCATTGGGCAGCAGGCCAAAATTCCCCGGCCCATCGCTGGTGATAATCCGCGCGCGTTCCACACCGTCCGTCACCAACAACCCCACCGGGGCGCGGTCGGAATGGTACATCCCGGCATTCATGGCAAAAACCAGCGCCTTACCCTCAGCCGCCAGAACCTCATCAACCCCGCCAAAGCTGCCCAGAACGGCACCATCCGCACCCGTATGAAACAGGCGCAGATCTTGGCCCGCAGTCACCTCACACACGGTATAAGGCTGCGTTTCAAACTCCATATCGCGGCAGGTGGCCGATGCCGCGCCGGGCACCACCATCGCACATAACAGGATTAACGCCCTAAGCGTCATCACCGTCACGCGGCGCGGCCTCAACATCGCGGCGCACGCGTTCATCATCCAGCAACCGCCGCGTTTCATCCAGCTGGTCAAAGGTGATATCGCGGCGAAACCGCAGTTCCGGCACATGCTTGATAATCATGCCCTTGCTGACATGGTGGCGCAATTCGCCCTGATGCTTGGCCAACAGCGCAATCGCGCCTTCAACGTCTTTGCCACCCAACGGCATCACATGCACCGTTGCCACGCGCAGATCGGCTGACATTTGAACCTCACCCACGGTGATGTAGAATTTGTTCAGATCCGGGTCATGCACATCGCCACGCGCCAACACCTCGGACAAAATCCGGCGGATCAATTCACCAACACGAAGTTGACGCTGCGAAGGCCCCTTGGCCGAGGTAAAGCTTTTATGTGCCATACCTTCCACATAGGCCGGAATCACGCCGCCCGCAACGGGGGCCACCCTCACTTTCGCGCGGGTTTTGGCCTAAGTTACGGCGGCGCGTGCGATCTCAGGCTTTGTCAGCCCATAGCGGGGCGCAAAATGCAGCCGCGCCGCGACCAAGCGCGCATCATCGGGCCGCATCCCCAACGTGCGGATAAACTCTATCCTTTGTTGGGATTTCAGGGCGTCGCGGTCAATCGCCGTGCCCATCAGCCGATCAATAATCTCACCTCCGGGCGATACATGAAACCAGCGGGAAAAGTCGCGGAAATGGTGTTGGTTGTGCAAGGTTGTGACGTGGCGTTCCACCGCCGTTTTCGGCAGGGTCAAATGCGCGGTCATATGAAACCACTCATAGCCCAAAAACGTCGCAATTCCGCCCACAGGCACAATCGCCACAGCAATCGGCAAGGCATAGGTGGGGGCCAACAGCGACAACACCCCCCACACAACCGCAAAACTGCTGCACAGCACCGGCAAAGCCACCCAAACCGGCACAAAGAACAACTGCGGATTGGTCGGGAAATCATGATGCCCGTAATGCGCCTGATACAGCAGGTTAAACGCCCATTGCGGGCGCGGGGGGGCAAGGTGGAATATATAGCGGTGCAGCGCATATTCATTCATCATCTGCGCCGGAATGCCAAAAATTACAAAGGCCCAAGCCCAGCCCGGCCCATTTGCCGCCAGCCACACGACCGCCACCGCGCAAACCACCGCCATCACCCGCACGGCGTTGTGCTGAAACATCATGCGTAGTCGCAGCATCGCTGTACCCTTTGCTTGGCTCCTGCTTCACGCTACACAATCACAAGACCAGCACAAAGGACAAGTACATGACCGACCAACACGGAATAGTCGTCACCGGCGCATCGGGCCGCATGGGGCAAATGCTGGTGCGGACCATCGCGGCGTCTGATCGCGCGCGGCTGGTCGGTTGTGTGGAACGCGCAGGCCATGCATGGATTGGCCGCGATATTGGCGAGTGTATGGGCGGGGCCGCGATGGGCGTTATCGTGACCGATGATCCGCTGCCTGCTTTTGCAAAGGCCGCCGCCGTGATCGACTTTACCGCCCCTGCTGCCACCGTGGAATTTGCGGCACTGGCGGCCCAAGCGCGGCTTGTTCATGTGATCGGTACGACGGGCATGGAACCCGAACACATCGCCAAACTGGCCCCCGCTGCCCGCCATGCCGTGATCGTGCGCGCGGGCAATATGTCGCTGGGCGTTAACCTGCTGACCCGCCTTACCCAAAAAGTCGCCGCCGCCCTAGATGAAGATTGGGATATTGAGGTGGTCGAGGCCCACCACCGCATGAAAGTCGACGCGCCCTCTGGCACCGCCTTGATGCTGGGTGAGGCGGCAGCGGCTGGCCGTGGTGTTGCCCTTGCCGATGTGCGCGACAGTGGCCGCGATGGCATTACCGGCGCGCGCAAGCGGGGCGATATCGGCTTTGCGGCCATTCGCGGTGGTGACGTGGTGGGTGAACATGACGTGATCTTTGCCGCTGACGGTGAACGCATCGTGCTGCGCCACCTTGCCACCGACCGCACCATCTTTGCCCGTGGCGCCTTGCGCGCCGCCCTTTGGGGTATCGGGCAAAAGCCGGGTGAATATGACATGATGGATGTTTTGGGCCTATAGATCCGTCCGAAAACTGATCCAATTGTGGTGGATGCACGTAAGGGTATTGAAAAAGGAGGACGTAAGATGAAGGTCTTGCCACTCGTCGCCCTGCTTGCGGCCCCGCTGCCCGCCCTTGCCGAAGGGTTTTCCCCAGTGCGCGAAAAATCAGAATTTGTAGGCCTCGTTTCAGGTAAGGCTTTGACCCGATTTGGTATTTCCCTAAACTTGTCCCCCAAAGGCGCGATTGCGGGCAGTGCTTTTGGCACCCCAGTGACCGGCAATTGGAACTGGAAAGATGGCCTGTTTTGCCGCGACATGGCCTTTGGCAGCCGGGAAATCCCCGCCAATTGTCAGCTGGTGGAACGCAAAGGCAGCACGCTGCGCTTTACCTCCGATGCGGGCAAAGGCGACTCGGCCGATCTGCGTCTCAAATAACCTCTACCCGGCCGCGATAAACGCGCGGTAGGCATCTGATGCCTCTAAAAACCCTTGGTCCACCAGCGCGCCTGTGCCTGAATAGGTATGTGCTGTGGCAGGTGCTACAGTAAACGCATCCCCGCCCTTTGCCGCCGCCAATCGTTTTGCATCCTCGGCATGGTCCCACGTCCCCGCCGCAACAGATGCGCGGTCGCGGGCCAGATAATCCCCCGCGAGTTTGTAATGCCGCAGCAACCCGGTCACATCGGCCACCCGCACCCCACTGGCGCAATGCGGATGGCTGATCAAAACCCCGCCCCCATTGCGCACCAGCGAATGCTTGGACAAAAAGCATGCCTCGCCAAACACCTCACGCCGCAGCCCGCCGATTTTCAGGGCAACATCCCCCTGATTGCTGTCCAAAAACCAGCTAAACCCAATCGCCGCTTGGTCGTGATAGGGCAGGCTGGTAACCTGCCCCAAACTGTACTGATCCGCTTGCGCCGTCACCTCCGCATAGCTCCAGCCCTTGCTCGCGCCGTAGGGCAAAGGTGAAAACAGATCCAGCATCTGCGCCACCATCGCCGTAAACCCCTGCGCGTTCAGATAGGCCATCAGCCGGGGCAGGGTGGCCCCCAGCGGCACTTCAAACATCTCATCCGCATCGGCAAACAACACCCAGCCGCCGCGCAGCACGTGCCGCGCCGCCACATCGCGGAGCAGCACCTCATAGTGTTTGGCGGGAAGGGTGTTGCGGATCACGGTCACATGGTCAAACGTGGCTGCAATCGCCACGGTGTCATCACTGGAACCATTGTCCAAAATCACGATATGGCGCACCCCAAGCCGCTGATGATGCTCAATAAACTCAGCCACAAAATAGGCGGCATCTTTCATCAGGCTCACCACCGCCACCGCGTCCGGGGCCAATTCAACCACAGCAGGCCCATGCACAACCGCATTCCCGCGCCGCACCGCGCGCTGCATGGTAAAACCCTGCCACCGCCGCGTTATCCCTGCCGTTATGCGTGCTAACACCAAAATTCCCTTATCCCACTGCGCCAAGATGCCTTTGACTTCGCCCTATTGGCAAGCCCTTGCAGCGCGCGCCGCCCGCTGCCATCCTAAAACACATGACCCAAATCGCGCAGCACATCTCTGGCATCTATGAAACCCATCTTTCCGTGGCCGACCTGCCGCGCGCGGTGGCATTTTACCGCGATGTCATAGGGCTGGAACTGGCGCATGAGGTGCCAGCCCGCGGCATCGCATTTTTCTGGGTGGGGGGCCGCGATCAAGGCATGCTGGGCCTGTGGCAAGGCGGCCATGGCCCCTTGCGGATGGTGGGTCATTTCGCGTTTCGCATGGCCCACGACGGTGTGCTTGCTGCCCCTGACATGCTGCTGGCCAAAGGCGTGCAACCGCTTGGCTTTCACGGCGAACCTGCCACCGAGCCTGTGGTTCTGGGTTGGATGCCTGCAGTCTCGGTGTACTTCAAAGATCCAGATGGTCATTCCATCGAATTCATCCACGTCCTGCCCGACACCCCCGATCCCGGCTTTGGTGTTGGCGCTTGGTCAGCATGGCAAGCCCGCACCCTAGGCACTCCGCGCTAATCCGGCCCTGAAACCCCCGCCCGGCTTGCTTTGCCCGTGATATCGGTTGCCGCTATCCCGCGCCGCCGTCATAGTCCGGGGCAGAGGTACCAAAAACATGTCCATCACCGCCAGCATCTACCACCTGACCCACTACAAATACGACCGCCCGGTAACGCTTGGCCCGCAGGTTATCCGCCTGCGCCCCGCGCCCCATTCACGCACAAGGGTGATCTCACACGCGCTGCGCGTGTCACCGACCCCGCATTTCGTGAACCACCAACAAGACCCTTACGGCAACTGGCTGGCCCGCTTTGTCTTTCCCGAACCCGTGCGCGAATTCAAGATAGAGGTCGATCTGGTCGCCGATATGTCGGTCTACAACCCCTTCGATTTCTTTGTCGAGGAAGCCGCGACCAAATTCCCCTTTACCTATGGCGACGAAATTGCGCCTGATCTGTCGATCTATATGCAGACCGACCCCGCAGGCCCTTTGCTGGCGAACCTCCTTAAATCCATCCCCCGCGACCCTATGGTTACGGTCGATTTTCTGGTGATGCTGAACAGCCGCCTCGCGTCTGACATCAACTACGAGATCCGCATGGAACCGGGTGTGCAAACCCCTGAAACCACGCTGGACCGTGCCGCCGGGTCTTGCCGTGATACCAGCTGGCTTTTGGTCCAAACCCTGCGCCACCTCGGCCTCGCCGCTAGGTTCGT